>JBAPXO010000055.1:0-15578 GCA_049284255.1 Solirubrobacteraceae bacterium
CAGCCGGGGCTTTGCGGCCAGTGGAGGACGCTGTCCCCAGGACGGGCTGCTGACGATCTCGAGCGAGGGCAACTGTCCCGCTGACGGGACGCCACTCGTGCCCGTGGCCGACCTGCGCGAAGCCGCGATCCAGGCGGCGATCCTGCAGGACGCCGAGGTGATCGTGCTCGATGATCCTCCGCCCGGTCCCGAGCCGGACGGCGGGATCGGCGCGCTCCTGCGCTTCTGAGCTAACCCGGCCCTCGGCCCCAGCGGTCAGCCGGAGAGCCGGTTCGCCTCCGCGGCCATCAACAGCAGCCCGCCGTCGACCACGAAGGAATGGCCGGTCACGTAGGAGGCGTCCGTGCTGACCAAGAAGGCGATCGCGGCGCCGACCTCGCGGGCGTCGCCCGGGCGCCGAGCAGGGATGTGTGGCCGCACCAGGGTGTGGGGATCGACGTCCTCGGCGCCCGTGAGCGCGGTGGCGATCTCACCGGGAGCGACGGCATTTACGGTGATCGAGTGCTCGGCGAGCTCCAGTGCCATCGCCTTGGTCAGTAACCCGAGGCCGCCCTTGGCGGCGCTATAGGCGGCGGCGTGACCCAGGGGGACGTGCTCGTGGATCGAGGTCACGTTGACGATCCGTCCCCCGGCGCCGGCGTGCACCATCCGTCGGGCGCCAGCCTGGGCGGCCAGGAAGGCGCCGGTCAGGTTGACGTCGAGCACCTCCTGCCAGGTGTCGAGCTCGAGCTCCAGGAAGGGCGTGGAATGACCGATCCCGGCGTTGTTGATCAGCGCCTGGAGCCCTCCCAGCTGTTCGGCGAGCGAGTCGACGCTGGGTGCGACGGCGGAGGCCTGGGCGAGGTCGAGCTCGGCGAGCGCGGTGCGGGCGCCGTGGCGCTCTGCCTCGCGGGCCGTGGCCTGGGCGGCCGCGTGCTCGCGATGCCAGGTAATACCCACGTCGAAACCCCGCGCCGCGAGGGCCACGGCGGTGGCGCGCCCGATGCCCGATTCCGAGCCGGTGACGATTGCCACGGGCCGCCCCGAGCCGGATTCGGTCCGATCGGGGCCGGGATCGCTCATCCGCTTTCGGGCACGCCCTGGTGCAGCTCGGCCAGCCACGCGGCGGCATGACCGTCGCTGGGCGCCCGCCAGTCTGAGCGAGGCGACAACGATCCGCCTGACCCGACCTTGGGGGCGTTGGGAAGCGCCGAGCGCTTGAACTGGCTGGTCTGGAAGAAGCGCTCCAGGAAGACCTCCAGCCAGTGGCGAATCTGCCCAAGCGAGTACTCGTTGCGGTGATCCTCGGGAATCAGGTCGGGCCAGTCACCGCGGTTGCGATCTCCCCAGGCATATTGGGCGAGATAGGCGACCTTGCTCGGCCGGTAGCCGAAGCGCAGGATGTAGTACAGGAAGAAGTCCTGGAGCTCGTAGGGGCCGACGGTGCTCTCACTGTCCTGCCCGGGGCCGTCGCCGCTGTCCCCGGTGGAGGGAATGAGCTCTGGGGAAATGGCCGTGCCGAGGATCGAGCGCAGGACGTCGGCGGCCTGCTCTCCGAACTGATCGCTGTCGATCGTCCACCGCACGAGGAACTGGATCAGCGTCTTGGGCACCGAGGCGTTGACGTTGTAATGAGACATCTGGTCGCCGACCCCGTAGGTCGACCACCCGAGTGCGAGCTCTGAAAGGTCTCCGGTGCCCAGCACCAGGCCCTGGTGGTAATTAGCCAGGCGGAAGAGGTGCGACGTCCGTTCGCCGGCCTGGACGTTCTCGTAGGTGACGTCGTACTGAGGCTCCCCGGTGGCCGCGGGATGCCCGAGGTCATGCAGCATCTGGGTCGCCGATGGCCGGATATCAAGCTCTGCGGCGCTCACGCCCAGGGCTTGCATGAGCGCATGGGCGTTGCGCAGGGTGAGCTGGCTGGTGGCAAACCCCGGCAAGGTGTAGGCAAGGACGTTGGCGCGGGGGAGGCCGAGCCGGTCAATCGCCTTGACGGCGACGATCAGGGCATGGGTGCTGTCCAGCCCGCCTGAAACGCCGATCACAACCTTCTCGATCCCGGTCGCCAGCAGCCGTGTCTGCAGCCCGCGGACCTGGATGTTGTACACCTCCTCGCAGCGCTCGGTGCGGCTGACGGGATCGGCGGGCACATACGGGAAGCGCTCCACCCGTCGGGTCAAGGAGAAGCGCTCGGAGGACGGAGCGAGCTCGAACTCGATCCGCCGCAGCCGCCGCAGCCGACGTCGGTGATCGTGGATCGAGTCGCCGTAGCTGCTGGTGCTCATCCGGTCCGAGGCGATCCGGTCGAGGTCGAGATCGGCGACGATCAACTGCTCGCTGTCGGAGAAGCGCTCGGCTTCGGTCAGAAGGTCGCCGTTCTCGCAGATCAGTGCCTGGCCATCCCAGGCGACGTCGGTGGTCGATTCGCCGAGCCCGGCGGCGGTGTACAGGTAGCCGGAGATCGTGCGGGCGGAATGGCTCTCGCATAGGGTCCGCCGGTAGTCGGCCTTACCGATCGTGATGTTGCTCGCGGATAAGTTGGCGAGTACGGTTGCGCCGCCCAGAGCGGCGTAGGTGCTTGGTGGGATCGGCGCCCACAGGTCCTCGCAGATCTCGACCGAGAGCACGAACGAGGCCACGTCGCGACAAACGAACAGCAGGTCGGCTCCGAAGGGCACGGTCTCGCCGAGCAGGTGCAGCTGGTCACCGATGAGGTCGCGGGCGGCGCGAAACTGGCGTTTCTCGTAGTACTCGTGGTATTCGGGCAGGTAGCTCTTGGGCACCGCCCCCAGGATTTGACCGCTGTGGATCACGATCGCGGCGTTGAAGAGACCGTTTTCGGCGGTCACAGGTGCGCCGACCACGATCACGCAGCCCAGCTCCCGGGACTCACTGACCACTCGCGCCAGCGCCGCGGAGACCTCCCCGAGCAGTGCCTGCTGGTGAAACAGGTCCTCACTGGAGTAGGCCGCGAGCCCGAGCTCCGGGAAAATGACGAGCGCGGCGTGGTTCTCGTCAGCTCGCCGGGCGAGTTCGACGGTCCGCTCGGCGTTGAACCGCGGGTCACCGACGCGGACCTCGGGCACCGCCGCGCAGACGCGCAGGAAGCCGTGGCTGTAGGGCGAGCCGAACGGGCCCGTGATCAGTCCGCTCGCGCTCATGCGGGCATTATCCCCGCCGGCGGACCGTGGGAAGGTTGACGAGCGTGGACTCCCGGTCCTCGCGCGCTGGTCAATGCTCAGTGCAGGCGGACCTCGTCGAGGTCGATGTCACGCTGGATCCGGGCCAGGACCTGCGCCGGAGCGGCCCGCTGATCTCGCATCTCCCCGATCGTGCGGCGCTGCTGGGCGATGATTTCCCGACGCAGTCGCAGCACGGTGCTGTCGATGTCGTCGCGGTCGCCGTCGTCCTCGCCGCGGTGAGCGCGAGCATCGAGCCGCTGCAACCGAAGCTCGGCGAGCTCGCGCAGCCGGGCGACCGCCTCCTCGGGCACGTCGGACTCGCCGGCCAGCTCCTCGAGTCGCGCCAAGCCGGCGTGGATGACACGGGCGCGGGCGCGGATCTCCTCCTGCTGGACCTGTTCGCCGGTGGCCAGACCGAGCCGGCGGATGAGCGGCTCGAGCGTCAGACTCGGCCCGAGCAGCGTTCCGATCACCACCACGTACACGACGAAGATCACCTCGTCGCGGGCGGGGAACGGATGACCGGAGACCAGGACCGGGATCGAGAGGGCGCCCGCCAGCGACAGGGCTCCGCGCATGCCGCTGAAGCCGAGCACGGTCAGCTCCGGGGAGGACAGGGGTTCGGCGCGGCTGGGAGCAAGGCGGCCAAGCACGGGGCGCAGTCCCCGGAGGGCGACCATCCACAGCGCTCGGACGGCGAAGACGGCGGCGACGATGGCGATGCCCTCCGCGATGCCCGTGCCAAGCGGGACGTTGAGGCCGGAGGCGATGCTGCGCAGCTGCAGGCCGATGAGCAGGAACAGCACCGATTCGAGCACGAACGTCAGCGCATCCCAGAAGGGCTCGACACGCAGCCGAGTCTCGGCCGAGCTCATGTCCTCGGCCTGACGTCCGGCATACACCCCCGTGGCCACAGCCGCGAGCACGCCCGAACAGCCCACAGCCGAGGCCGCGGTGTAGGGGCCGAAGGCGGCGAGCAAGCCGAGGACGATCTCGAGCGTCGGGTCGTCGAAGCGAGAGCGCACCTTGACCAGGAGCCAGCCGCCGACCAGTCCGATCGCCACCCCGCCGACCGAGATCAACACGAACTTCCAGACCTCGTGACCGACCGAGATGCTCCCGCCGGCGGCCGCGGCCACCGCGACCTGAAATATGGCCAGCCCCGTGCCGTCGTTGACCAGCGACTCGCCCTCGAGGATCGCCAGAATCCGGTCCGGAGCCCCGACCGCGCGCAGGACCGAGCTCGCCGACACCGGGTCGGTGGGGGCAACGAGCGCGCCGAGGGTCACCGCCGCGACCCACGGCAGCCCGGCCACGAGGTGGCCGACGACCGCAGCCGCCACGACGGTGAGCGCGACCAGGACGGTCGACAGGGTCAGGATGTGCGTGGCCTGAGCGCGCAGGTCGAAGCTCGCCGCCTTGAAGGCGGCCGCGTAGACCAGCGGGGGCAGGAGTCCCAGGAACACGAGTCGGGGCTCGAGATGGACGGTTGGCAGGCCCGGGATCAGACCGAGGAGGAGACCCCCCAGGACGAGGACGGCCGGATGGGGCAGCCCGACGCGCTCGGCGATCGCCGCCAGCAGGGCCACTCCGGCCAGGAGGCCGATGAAGATCTCGATGTTGAGCACCGTGCCGTTCCTCTACCGACGCAGCCCGGGAACTGGGGTGTCGAATCGGGTGGTGCCGGTTCGTCTCATACGCGACCATCCCGCATACACGGAGGAACTCATGCAATACATGTTGCTGATCCATCAAGGCGACACGCCGACCCCCTACGACGCGGAGGCGTGGGCAAGCCTGTCTGAGCAAGAGCGTGACCGGATCGTCGCCGACTACCGAGCGCTCTCCGAGACGCCGGGGGTCACGGCCGGAGTTCAGATGCAGCCCCCTGAGACGGCGACCACCGTCCGCGTGCAGGACGGCCAGACGCTGACCACCGACGGCCCCTTCGTCGAGATCAAGGAGGCGCTCGGTGGCTACCTGTTCTTCGAGGCCGACGACCTCGATGCTGCGATCGAGCTAGCCGCGGGCATCCCGGCGGCCCGTCTTGGCGGAGCGATCGAGATCCGTCCGATCGCCCAGTGGTAGACGAGCTCGAGCGGACCTTCCGCGACCAGTGGGGACAGGTCCTGGCCTCTCTGATCGGCTTCCTCGGCGACTTCGACCTCGCCGAGGAGGCCGCCCAGGAGGCGTTTGCGATCGCCGCCGAGCGCTGGGCGGGCGACGGTGTCCCCACCCACCCGCGCGCCTGGCTGCTGACGACGGCGCGCAACCGAGCGATCGATCGCATCCGCCGGGAGCGCTCGCTGGTAGCCAAGACCCGTCTGCTTGCCGTCTCCGAGGAGGAGGTGCAGGACGTGATCGGAGAACCGACATTCGAGGATGAGCGCCTCGAGCTCATCTTCACGTGCTGTCATCCGGCGCTGGCCACCGACGCTCAGGTGGCGCTCACGCTGCGCACGCTGGGGGGTCTGAGCACGGGCGAGATCGCGCGCGCCTTTTTGGTTTCAGAGGCGACGATGGCGCAGCGGCTGGTGCGCGCCAAGCGCAAGATCAAGGCGGCCGCGATCCCGTTCCGCGTACCCCCCGACCATCACCTACCCGATCGCCTGGCGGCGGTCCTCGCGGTCGTCTACCTGATCTTCAACGAGGGATATTCGGCGCCCCCGACGCGCGGCGAGCTCGCGGCCGAGGCGATCCGGCTGGGCCGAGCCCTGTCCGAGCTGATGCCCGACGAGCCTGAGGTGCACGGGCTGCTGGCGATGATGCTCTTGCACGACGCCCGGCGGGGCGCTCGCCTGCACGATGGCGAGATCGTGCTGCTCGCCGACCAGGATTCGGGCTTGTGGGACGCGCAGCAGATTGCCGCCGGGCGCGCTGTGCTGGATCGCGCGCTGGTCCTGCGCGGGCGCGGTCCCTACGTCCTGCAGGCGGCGATCGCCTCGCTGCATGCCGAGCAGCCGCGCGACTGGCCCCAGATCGCCGCCCTCTACGGCGAGCTTGCGCGCCTGACCGGCTCACCGGTGGTGGAGCTCAGCCGTGCCGTCGCCGTCGCCGAACACCGCGGCCCGGAGGCGGGGCTGGCGATCATCGATCGCCTGTCGCTGGCCGACTACCGCTACCTGCACTCCACGCGCGGTGAGCTCCTCAGACGCCTCGGCCGGCACACCCAGGCGCGCGTTGCCTTCCAGCGCGCCCTGGAGCTGACTCCTGACGACGCCGAGCAACGGTTGCTGCGCCGCCGCCTGCATGAGCTCGATGCCGCGGGCGGGCGTGCTTGACTTCCCGGCAGTGCCGGAGGCCGAGCCCCAAGCGATCATCGAGATGCCCACCGAGGCAGCGATCTTTCTCGTTGCGACGGTGGACGCCGGCGCCGAGGAACAGGTGCGCGATCTGCTGGCCGACATCTCGGGCCTCAAGCGGTCGGTGGGCTTCCGGGTGCCCGAGGGCGGGCTCACCGTGGTGACCGGAATCGGCTCGGGGCTGTGGGATCGAATGTTCGCGGCCCCGCGGCCGGCTGGGCTTCGCCCCCTGCCTGAGTTCAAGGGTGACAAGCACACCGCAGCTCCCACGCCCGGAGACCTGCTGTTTCACATTCGCGCCCACCGCATGGACCTGTGCTTCGAACTCGCTCAGCACCTGAGCGAGCGCCTGGATGGCGCGGGACGGGTCATCGACGAGGTGCATGGGTTTAGGTCCTTCGATGAGCGCGACCTCCTCGGCTTCGTCGACGGTACCGAGAACCCTGAGGGCCCAGCCGCCGTGGAGGCGACGCTGATCGCCGATGATGATCCCCGGTTCGCCGGCGGCAGCTACGTCGTGTCCAGAAGTACCTGCACGACCTGACGGCCTGGGATGCGCTCCCCACCGAGGACCAGGAGCGGGTCATCGGCCGCACCAAGTTGTCGGACATCGAGATGTCCGACGACGTCAAGCCCTCCAACTCCCACGTGGCGCTGAACACGATCGTCGATGCCGATGGCGAGGAGCGCCAGATCGTGCGCTTCAACATGCCCTTCGGCGCCGTCGGGATCAGAGAGTTCGGGACCTATTTCATCGCCTACGCCGCCAGCCCGGACGTGATCGAGCAGATGCTCACCAACATGTTCGTCGGCAAGCCTCCGGGCAACTACGACCGGATCCTCGACTTCTCCCGAGCGGTCACCGGCAGCCTGTTCTTCGCGCCGTCGGCCGATTTCCTTGACGACCCGCCCGCCGGTCCAGCCGTGCCGCGCGGCGACGGAGCCGATCAGTCTCTGGGCCTAGGCAGCCTCAGAGCTCGCTGACGGCTCCCAGGTCCGGCCGCCGACTTCGAGCTGGCCCACCTTCAGCGAACCGATCTCGATCTCCTCGGCGCGGAGTCGTTTGATCACGGCGTCGGCTATTGCCAGCCGGCCGATGGCGATCGCTCCGACCGCGCACACGCCAATCGCCAGCGGCGCCATGGCCGTGGGTCCGATCAGCCGGGGGCCGGTCACGCTGGCCGTGCGTACCTCGACGGGCTGCACGTGACGGCCAAACCGGCGGGTGAGCTCCTTGCGGTCCATCTCTTGCACCTCCTGCTCTGGGAACGAAGCTCGCGGTCTATCGCGTGGCCGCCGATCGCGCAAGAGCTCAGCGAGCGAGCGGATAAGGTCCGGGGTCATGGCAGCCACCCTGCAACGGCACTCCGTCGGCCTGACCTGGACCGAAGCGGGCGCAATGGCCCGCTCGGCACACGCTTTGGCCGCCGGCGATCGCGTCTGGCTGATCGATCCCTATGACGACGACGAGGCGCTGAGCGCTGCGATGGCCCTCGGCCGGCCCGCGGCCGTGCTGCAGCTGCTGGACCGCCACGCGCGCGATTGTGCGGCGATCGCCGACGGGCTCGGGGTGCCCCATCTCAGACTTCCCGAGCGGGTGGAGGACTCGCCGTTTGAGGCCGGGCGGGTTCTCTGGCAACGGTGGTGGCACGAGGTCTATCTCTGGTGGCCCCAGGAGCAGGCGCTGATCGTCGCCGAAGCCGTGGGCACAGCGCCCGCGTTCGGCCTCGGGCGTCCCGCCGGGATGCATCCGATGCTGCGGCTGTTGCCGCCCCGGGGCGCCCTGTCTGAGTACCGGCCGCAGCGGCTGCTCGTGGGACACGGGGCGACGATCGACTCCGGCGCCAGCGACGCGCTGCACGGCGCGCTCGACCATTCCCGCAGCGACCTCGCTCGTCTGCCGCTCAAGCTCCCCGGCCTGCTTCGCGGCGGTTGACCGCTTCAGAGCACGGTGAAGGGTCCGACCGGGTGCACTCGGACACCTCCGATCTAGCCGTCCTCGAGCGCCTGGCGGCCCCGGCCGGCAAGGACGTGCTCGACGTCGGTTGCGGAGCCGGCCACCTCACGCGGGCGCTGACCCAGGCCGGCGCTCGAGTGGTGGGCCTCGACGTCTCAGCCGATCAGCTCGCTCCGGCGCTCGCCGCCAACGCGGAAGCGGGCGCGGAGACGCGGGTCAAGTACGTGGTCGGGACCGCTCAGGCGCTGCCGCTCGCCGATGCGGCGTTCGACCTCGTGGTCTTCATGCGTTCGCTGCACCACATCCCCGTTGCCGAGCAGACCGCTGCGCTGCGCGAGGCGCGACGTGTGCTTGCACCCGGAGGTCTGGTCTATGCCGCCGAGCCGCTGCCCAAGGGCGACTTCTTCGAGCTCACGAGCCTCGTCGAGGACGAGCTCGAGGTTCGCCGGGCCGCACAGCGCGCGCTCGCGGCGGCGGCCGAGGTCGGCCTTGAGCCGCTCGAGACCGTCGAGTACGAGGTCACCGGCCATTACCCGCACGTTGAGGCCTTCCGGGCTCGGATCGTCGCCGCCGAGCCCGAGCGAGAGCCGATCTTCGAGGCTCGTGCCGGGGAGATCCACGCGGCGTTCGGACATATGGGCGAACCGGCGCAGGACGGCGAGGGGCGGGTATTTCGCCAGCCCATGCTCGCCCAGCTCCTCCGGGCGGTGTGATCGCGGGCCTATAACCCGGCAGCCTGCGCCAGCAGGCCCACCTGGTCGGGGTCGCTCGATGTCGGGAAGCAGATCACCTCGTCGGCACCGGCTTGCTCAAACGCCGACAGGTAGCCCTTCAGAGTGCCGGCGTCCTTGGCCGCTGACTGGACGATCTGCTGGGCGTAGTCGCCCAGGAACGCGTAGTAGTGGCCGAGGTACTGTTGCGCAGCCTGCTCGGCATTGGGGCCGAGGCTGAAGTACAGCAACGCCACGGCGCGGGGCTGACCGTCGCGGCCGGCGTCGCTCCACGCCTCGCGTAGGTCGGTCAGAGCCCCGGCGAGCATGTCCGGCGTCCCCCCGCCCATCGTCCAGCCGTCGGCGTACTGGGCGACGCGTTGGTAGGTCCGGGGGTTGGTGCCGCCGATCAGGAGTCCGGGCCGCCGGCCGTTGGCGGGTTCGGGTCCAACGGTCTCGCCCCGCCAGACATCGGTCAGCTGCTGAAGTTGTTGATCGAAGATCGCGCCGCGGCGATGGAAATCGACGGCGGAGAGCTCGTAGTCGTCCTCGCGGCCGCCGACGGCTAGGCCGAGCACGAGCCGACCGTTTGAGATGTTGTCGAGCGTCGCGCTCTGCTTGGCAAACAGGGCCGTATTGGAACGCAGAGGGGAGATGAGGATGTCGGTCACCAGGCGGATCCGCTCCGTCACCGCGGCCGCCGCCGCGAGCGAGATCAGCGACTCGTAGTTCGGATAGGCGATTCGGTCGAGAACCCCGAGCGACGAGAACCCGGCCGCCTCGGCCTGCTCTGACCACTGCACTATGCCCGGGCGGCCGATGTCGGGGACCGCGTTGGGAAGACCAATTCCGATTTCCATTTCGCTCCTTGCGGGTGGGGGTTGGGGGGATTATGCGGGCGGCTACTAGGCTCGATCTCAATTTCAGTTCGCGATCACAGGAGAGCCCCGATGGACTACGTCAACCTCGGACGCACCGGCCTGCGCGTCTCACGCGTGTGCCTCGGAATGATGAGCTACGGCAAGCACGAGAGCCGGGAGTGGACGCTTGACGAGGACGGCGCCGAGCCGATCCTGCGTCGCGCTGTCGAGGGCGGGATCAACTTCTTTGACACCGCCGATGTCTACAACGGCGGCCAGAGCGAGATCCTCACCGGCCGCCTGTTGCGCAAGCTCTTCGGGATGCGGGAGGAGTACGTGGTGGCCACCAAGGTCCACGGCCAGACGATGCCCGGAGAGAACGGCCGCGGGCTCTCCCGCAAGCACATCCTCGCCTCCATCGACGCCTCTCTGCAGCGTCTGGAGATGGACTACGTCGATCTCTACCAGATTCACCGCTTCGACTACGGGACTCCGATCGAGGAGACGATGGACGCGCTGCACGACGTGGTCAAGGCCGGCAAGGCGCGCTACATCGGAGCCAGCAGCATGTTCGCCTGGCAGTTCGCCAAGGCTCAGTCGGTCGCCCGCACGCGGTTTGTCTCGATGCAGGATCACTACAACCTCATCTACCGCGAAGAGGAGCGCGAGATGATCCCCCAGTGCATCGACCAGGGCGTCGGCGTGATCCCGTGGAGCCCTCTTGCGCGGGGTCTCCTCACCGGTAACCGGACGCGCTCGGGCGAGAAGCTGACCAAGCGCGCCCAGACCGATGCGTTCGGCGACTCGCTGTATAAGCCCGAGATCGACTTCGACGTCGTCGAGCGTGCCGACGAGGTCGCATCGGCACGTGGCGTGCCGACGGCTCAGGTGGCGCTGGCCTGGCTTCTGCACCGCCCCGGGGTGACGGCCCCGATCGTGGGCGCCACCAAACTCGAGCACCTCGAGGACGCCCTCGCCGGTGAGCAGCTGTCGCTCAGCGACGAGGAGATGGAGCGCCTCCAGGAGCCCTACCAGCCGCACGCCGTCGCCGGGCATCAATAGAGGCGGCCCGGGTCGGGTAGGGTCGCCTCATGTCCGGATCCTCCTCAGACGCCCGCCCGTCCAACCGCGTCCTGGTGCTCTTCGGAGCCACCGGCGATCTCGCGGCCCGCAAGCTCTTCCCCGGATTCTTCCACCTCTACCGCGAGGGGCTGATGCCCGAGGACTTCCGGATCATCGGCTCGGGCCGGCACTCGCCCGGCTCAGACGACGACTTTCGCGAGCACGTCTACAAGGCATGCTCCGAGCATGGCCGGGGAGAGGTTGACGAGCACTGGGATGACTTTGCGGCCAAGCTGAGCTTCGTGGTCGCCAATGACGACGACGGAGAGGATCTGGCCGAGGCCGTCAAGGCGGCCGAGCAGGAGATCGACGCCGACGGCGAGCGCCTTGTCTACCTCTCGGTTCCCCCCGGCGCGATGCAGGCGATGGTGGGCATGCTCGGCAAGACGGGAATCGCCGACCATTGCTCGCTCGTCGTCGAGAAGCCGTTCGGCCACGACCTGGCCAGCGCCGAGGAGCTCAACGCCGCGTTGCACGAGGTGCTGCCCGAGGAGTCGATCTACCGGATCGATCACTTCCTCGGCAAGGAGGCGGCGCAGAACATCCTCGTCGCGCGCTTTGCCAACGGGATCCTGGAGCCGGTGTGGAACCGGGACCACATCTCCTACGTGCAGATCGACGTGCCCGAGGACCTCGACATCCAGGGACGGGCCGGCTTTTACGAGGAGACCGGCGCATTTCGGGACATGGTGGTCACCCACCTGCTCCAGATCCTCGGGATCGTCGCTCTCGAACCCCCCTCCTCGATCGATGGCGATGCTCTGCATCTGGAGCGCACCAAGCTGTTTGACGCCATTCGCCCACTCGACCTCGACCGCGTGGTCTTCGGCCAGTACGAGGGCTACCGCGAGGAGAAGGACGTCGACGATGAATCCGAGGTCGAGACCTTCGCGGCACTCGAGGTCTTCGTCGACACCTGGCGCTGGAGTGGCGTCCCTTTCTATCTGCGAACCGGCAAGTCGATGGCCGAGGGACGGCGGACGGTGACGATCGGATTCACCGAGGCGCCGCTGCGGATGTTCCCCCGCCATGATCCCGACACTGCCGTGCGTCCGAGCGAGCTCATCTTCGAGCTCTCAGATGACCCGCGGGTCAGGATCGAGGTCCAGGCCAAGGTGCCGGGCCCCGTGATCGACATCGGGCGGGTGGCGCTCACGTTGGACGTCGACGAGGCTTTCGGCGGCGCCGATGGGCTGGAGGCCTACGAGCGGCTGCTCCACGACGTCATGCTGCGCGATCGGCTGCTGTTCACGCGCAGCGAGCAGATCGAGCGCCTCTGGGAGGTGTGCGCGCCCGTGATCGAGCATCCGCCGACCCCGCTGCCCTACGAGCAAGGCTCCTGGGGGCCCGAGGAAGCGCTCGAGCTCCCCAGTGCCGGCTGGCGGCTGCCCGACGGCGACGGCGGCTGACGAGCCCGAGCTCGCTCTCTCAGCTCGTCCAGGACTCGCTGTGGCGCCAGAGCTCTGCGCCGAGCTCGGGGGTGGCGATGGCCGCCGCGGCCTTGTGCCGGCAATCCTCGTAGTAGAGCCCGCTCTGATCGGCGACCGCTGGGTCGGTGGCGCAGTACAACGAGGTCTGAGCCCCCTCCTGCGTCGAGCGCATCCGCAGCTTCATGATCGGGCGGATGGGCCACGGGACGCGGCGCCAGACGTCGGAGGCGACGACCCCGGGATGCAGGGAGTAGGTCGTCACGGCCGTGCCTTGCAACCGCCGGGCGAGCTCCTGAGCGTGAAGCACGTTGGCCAGCTTGGAGACGCCGTATTCGGCGAACGCCGTCCGGGTGGCGGTGGGCCGGCGAACGGCCTCGAAATCGATCCCCTCCGCGCGGTAGTGGGCGTCGCTGGCGACGATCACGATCCGGGCGGGGGCGCTCTCGCGGATCCGATCCAGGAGCAGATTCGTGAGCAGAAACGGCCCCACGTGGTTGGTGCCGAAGGCGACCTCGAAGCCGCTGGCCGTGAGGCCTCGTTGTCCCGCCAGGCCGGCGTTGTTGATCAGACCGTGCAGGGGCTCGCCGGTGCCCAGGAAGGTCTGGGCCGCGGCGCGCACCGAGTCCAGATCGCCGAGGTCGAGCGTGAGGAGCTCAAGCCCATCCGCGCCCGTGGCCTCGCGGATCGCGGCCAGCGCCTCCTGTCCTTTGGCCGGTGAGCGGCAGGCCAGGAACACCCTCGCCCCGCGGGCCGCCAGCTCCTGGGCGGTCACCCGGCCGATGCCGGTGTTGGCGCCGGTGACCAGGTAGGTCCGCGAGCCGAGGTCGCCCGTCAAGTGGTAGAGCCGCGGCCGCCGGGAGCCGGGCTGGGCAGCCACTCGTCTCGAAAGGAGGCGTCGGTGTCGTCGACGATCCCGGCGTAGGCCTGCTCAGCGTCACGGGTCTCGGAGGGCACGCCGGCTCCGTAGCTCTGGGCAAGCTCGGACGCCGGATAGATGACCTCGTCGTTGACTCGGCTCCCGACCGCTAGGAGCGCGCAGGGCCCGTCGCCCGCGCCGACGAACACATGCTCGGTCCAGGCCGGGCAGTGCACGAAGTCCCAGGCTCGGAGATGGCGCTCCTGACCCTCGATGATCAGGACGCACTCGCCGCTGAGCACCAGGAAGTCTTCCTGTTCGTTCTCGCCGTGGTAGAAGCACGACGGCTGACCAGGTTCGAGCACCCCGATGTTGATGCCGAGGCTCGGAAACTCTGCCCCCTGCCCCTCAAAGCGCGTGAAGGCTCCGAAGTGGCCGGCCTTCCATTGAGCGTGGCGCGCGTTGAGGACGAACCAACCCGGCCCGGCGGGGGCCACGCCCGCACCGGCCGTCTCCAGCTTTGCCTCTCTCACCACGCGCGGCATTATCCCTGCTCAGGGGTGGGCGTGGTCATCGGCCTCAATCCTGGTCGCTCGCCGACACTAGGATGGCGCGCGTGACGGTCCCCTCGGAGATCCTCGGCCGAAGGATGAAGCTCACCCGGCCCGAGACAATCGACGTCGTCTGCGAGCGCGATCTCGGCGCTCCGATGGACGACGGGTCGATCCTGCTCGCCGACCGCTGGGTGGCGCGCGACGCCGCCGAGCGCCCGCAGCCGACCGTGCTCGTGCGCTCGCCCTACGGCCGCCGGCAGTTCGTCGGCCTGCTCCTGGGGCGGATGCTGGCCGAGCGGGGTCTCCAGGTGGTGATCCAGAGCGTCCGCGGCACGTTCGGGTCCGGGGGCGAGTTCAGCCCATTCGACGAGCACGCCGATGGGAAGGCCACCTTGGCGTGGCTTCGCGCTCAGCCCTGGCACGCAGGAGGGGTCGGCACGATCGGACCCAGCTACCTGGGGTTCGTCCAATGGGCGCTCGCCGCTGAGGCCGGCGACGACCTGGCGGCGATGTCGATCCACGTGAGCGCCTCGCAGTTTCACAGCCAGACCTACTCCGGAGACAGCCTGGCGCTTGAGAGCGTCGCCTCCTGGATGCTGATCATCGCCGCGCAGGAGGGGCGCCTGGCCCCGCTGACGATCGGCCGCGGACTGCGCGGGCTGGCCGCCCTGATGTCAGAGCCGCCGCTCGGCGACCTCGACACGCGGGTAACCGGGGCAGAGGTCGGGTGGTATCGGGAGGGCTTCGGCCACACGCGGCGCGAGGATGACTACTGGCGGGCGCGTGACCACTCGGCCAAGGTCCCCGAGGTCCGGGCGCCGGTCCAGTTCATCGGCGGGTGGTACGACATCCTGCTCCCGTGGATGCTCGACGACTTCGAGGCTTTGCAGGAGGCTGGTCGGTCGCCGCAGCTTCTAATCGGGCCGTGGACGCACACCGCGCCGGGACTGATGGGGGCCTCGCAGCGCGAAGGCATCGCCTGGATGCGCGCTCACCTCCTCGGCGACGACCGTCTGGTGCGCCGCTCGGCGGTTCGGCTGTTCATCACCGGAGAGCGCTCGGACGGGGGTTGGCGTGATCTGACGGCGTGGCCGCCGCCGGAGGTGGGGGAGACGCGGCTCTATCCCCACGCCGAGGGCGGGCTGCGCGATGTCGCCAGCGACGCTCCGGCTCCGCAGGCAGACGCTTATCGCTACGACCCTGCCGACCCGACTCCGTCGCTCGGCGGGCCGATCCTGCTCGCCCGCGAGGCCGTGGTCGACAACGCGCCGCTCGAGGAGCGCCCCGACGTCCTGACCTATACCGCCGATCCGCTGGGCCAGGCCCTGGAGGCGATTGGCCATGTGACCGTCGAGCTGTGGATGCGCGCCGACTCCGAGTACTTCGATGTGTTCGCCCGGGTCTGCGACGTCGATGCTGAAGGCGTGTCGCGCAACGTCTGCGACGCCCTCACGAGCGTCGCACCCGGCCGCTACGAGCGTTCTCCCGCCGGCGCGTGGAAGGTGGCGTTCCGGCTGTGGCCGATCGGCCATCGGTTCGCCGCCGGCCATCGCATCCGCCTGCAGGTGTCATCCGGAGCCCACCCGCGCTATGCCCGCAACCCGGGCACCGGTGAGGACCCGGCCA
>JBAPXO010000056.1:0-3270 GCA_049284255.1 Solirubrobacteraceae bacterium
GGTGACGATCGCGTACTCGTCGATCAGCCCGGCCCGTATGGCCGCCGCGGCGAGTGTGGCACCGCCGATGTCCATGGGGCCGCCGTCGTCGGCCTTGAGTCGGGTGATCTCGGTGACCGCGTCGCCGGTGACCAGACGGGCGTTCCAGTCGACCGTGCTGGTCGTCGAGGAGAACACCACCTTCGGCATTTCCTGCCAGCGGCGGGCGAACTCGATCTCCGCCGGTGTGGCGCCGGACTGCTGGTCGGCGGTGGGCCAGTGGGAGCTCATCGTCTCCCACAGTTTGCGCCCATACAGCGCCAGGCCCGTCGCCACCACCCGGTCAGACCACCATTGGAACAGCTCGTCGCTCGGAACGCTCCAGCCGAGGTCGTGGCCGGGCGCGGCGATGTAGCCGTCCAGGGTCAGGTTCATGCCAAAGGTCAGTTTCCGCATGGCGTCATTCTCCCGTGAGTCGGTTTTCGGCTACAGACCAGCACGGCGCGGAAAAATCATCGGTGAGACCACACCGAAGGCCAGTTGACCACGACGCCGAGCGGATGCTCCGTACGGAAAGGAACGCTCTCCGAACGCCTGCGCGAACATCGTCGTCGCCTGGCCTAGTGAAGCGCCAGGTGCCAGGGCGGGGAGCGACCAGGATAGGCGCGCCCTCGCGGCTGCCTGCCAGCCCGGTCGACGGTTAGTTGCCCGAGGGGGTCGGTGGGAGTGGGTGGCCAAAGGCGACGAGTTTGACCGGTTCGGCCTCGGCCGGGCGCAGGTCCTTGTTAGAAATCCGGTCTCGGTAGCGGCTAAAGAGTGCAGCGATCTCCTCCCCGAGTGCGGACATCTCCTCAGCTGTCATGTATCCGATCGAGTCCAAGGTGAAGGCCGCATCGCGCCAAACAGCGGGGTAGAAGGCGCGGCGCGTCCACCATTCGCTCAGACGCGAGGTGGCGCGGTCGGCGAAGATTGCTTCCACTGCTTCGCCGGCAGCGTTTGTCTCCGGATCGTCCGTGGCGGTCTTGAAGCGATTGGAGACCGAAGCGATTCGCCAGGGGCGGCTGCGGCCCGTGCCGCCTCCGGCCTCTTCCACATAGCCGTACTTAGCCAGCGTTTGTAAGTGCCACGACATGTTGCCCGGGCTCTCGTCGAGAATTTCGCCGGCGCGCGTGGCGGTCAGCTCGCCCTCGCGGCCGAGCACTTCAAGCAGGGCAAGCCGAACGGGGTGGGCGAGCGCCCGCATAGTGCGGGGATCGGAAATGACCCTGGCTTCGATGGGTCGACCGTCATCCTGACTTGCGTCTCCGAGGGCCTCGTGATCGCGCTCGGTCGCGCGTTTCGCGCGGCCGGGGTCGTTGTTGGCGGTCATCGGGCCGAACCGGGGGGAGTCCGAGCGAGGGCGAGGCGCAGACCGACGCTGACCAAAAACCAGCCGATCGCGCGCCGAGGGTTCGCCAAATGAGCGTTCCGGCTCGGCCCGGGGAGCGTCTGGGAGCCGACGGTGACGAGGGCGACGTTGGCCCGGGCAACGCACGACCGGTTTGCGGCGCCTCGCCGCAGGTCCGTGATTCTGTCTTGGGCGAGCATCTCGATCATTGTTGGGTTCAACATCAGACTCCTCTCACAACGTGTCTTGTCACAAGAGTAGTTGTCACAAGGATCATTGTCAAGAGCCGGTCCACAACCTGAGTGGCCAGAGGATCGTGTCGGTATCGATCCGGACGACGTCGAGTTCTAGAGGTGTTTGAGTTCTAAATGCCGCCCCGCCGGACCCGTCGGGACCGTCGGCCCAGGCTGGCCCCTTCCCCGGGCCAGTCTCACCTCGCTCGAGCCGTGACCAGGCTGAACCGTGCCGTGCCCCGGGGACCCGGGCAGCCCGCGTCGAGCGCAGTCCAGTGCACGACTCGCTCGCCTTGCGGACCCCCTCGTGTGAGGAGTCGTCGGGGTGGAGCGTCGGGAGCTCCCAGGTACGCTCTTTTACTACTTCTTGTGACGGGCTACGGTGCCGTGTAAGCCCACTCCGCGCGAACCGACGACTGCGAATTAGCCGTGGTTGCCACCCAATCCAGCTCGAACCCCAACTTCTTGTCGCCGTTCACTCCCGTATCGCCGGAGATGCCCGAAGCGGCGACCATGACGTCTGGGTAAATGCACACGAACCCCGCGGCGGCAGTGGGATTGGCTGTGCTCCCCGTGCAATTCGCGGTCGGTGCCACTTCGATGCTCGAGCCGCCGAGCGCGACGGGCGCGAGGAGCGGGAATGTGACAGTAGTAGCCATCGGGCTGGACACCGTTGGCCCATTCTGCATTACCCCGCCGACGATCCCGACCTCGGTCTTGCCGGACGCGAGTGTTCCCTGACCGTTGGTCGTAGCCGCCGTCGTGGCGTTCGTGGCATTCGTCGCGTTCGTGGAGTTGATCGCGGTGCTCGCGCTGTTTGCGTGCAAGGCGTTCGGGACTGTTAGCCCGGTGGTGTTGATCTTGCCCGCAGTCACCGCGCCATTCTTGATTTTGGCCGTGGTCACCGCGCCATTCTTGATCTTGCCGGTGGTCACCCCACCATTCTTGATTTTGGCGGTCGTGACGGCGTTGTTCTTGAGTTGCTTGCTGCCCACGCTGTTCTTGGGCAGGCTGAAGGCTGCATAGCTTGTGCCGCCGAGGGCGACGAACAGGGCGACGAGCGCGATCAGCGTCGCGCCGCTGGGCCGACGTAGCCGGAACCTACTCATGGAATCCTCCTTGTGGAAATACAAGCTCCCCCCGGAGTGAGCAAGCACGGCGCTACCGCCAGCCGGGTCGTGGCGCCCCCCCGGTTGCTGCTGAAGTTGCCCCGCGAGCCCTTGAAGTTCGCTTGCCTGGGACAACCCTAGTTGCGGCAAGGAGCGGAGTCAACGGGGTCGTAGTCCCACGCCATGGCCACACCCCGGGACTGACCAACCTCGACTACGCGAGCACGAGATCCCGGGGCGCGCGCTCGAGACCGATCAGATCGACGTCGGAGATCAACGCGGCTGCGCGTTAGCTGCACGACCTCGATCAAGTTTCGGCTGCGGTCATTCGGTCATTCGCTACCTTCACTGAGGCTGCGGTGATCAACGACGGTGTCGATCAACGGCGGGCGAACAGTGCGACCCTGCTCTTCTCGGCACGAGCATCGCTAGGGCCACACACCCTTCCCTGCAACGGGCGAAACGCATGCTTGTCTCATCAGGGGATCGACCAGCGAACGGATTGCCGGCCATCGGCTGCCCAGGGCGGTCGCTGCGGCCGTGTCACTCGTGGACCGGTCAC
>JBAPXO010000057.1:0-3232 GCA_049284255.1 Solirubrobacteraceae bacterium
CCCCCGTCTGGAGGAGAAGAAGCGACTCGGCGAGCCCATCGTGATGGTCACCGCGTATGACTACCCGTCGGCTCAGGTCGCCCAGGAGGCTGGCGTTGACGTCGTCCTGGTGGGCGACTCCGGCGCCATGACCGTGCTCGGCTATCCCTCCACCGTCCCGGTCTCAACCGATGAGATGCTGATGCTCGCCTCCGCGGTCCGCCGGGGCCTGCAGACCCCGCTCCTGGTTGGCGACCTCCCGTTCGGCTCCTATGAGGCCTCCGACGAGCAGGCGATCGCCACCGCGCAGCGCTTCATCAAGGAGGCCGGGTGTGACGCGGTCAAACTCGAGCGCGGCGGGACGAGCGTCCAGCGCGCCCGAGCGATCGTCGAGGCCGGCATCCCCGTCATGGGGCACGTCGGGCTGACGCCGCAGACGGCCACTGCGCTCGGCGGCTACCGAGCCCAGGGGCGGACCGCTCAACAGGCGCTGAGCGTCGCTCGCGACGCGATCGCGCTCGAGCGGGCCGGTTGCTTCTCGATCGTACTCGAGGCCATCCCGGCCGCCGTGGCCGAGGCTCTGATGCAGCGGCTATCGATCCCGGTGATCGGAATCGGCGCCGGCGCCGCCACCGACGGCCAGGTGCTGGTGTTCCATGACCTGCTGGGGATCTACGACGGTCACGTGGCCCGCTTCGCCAAACGCTACGGGGACATCAAGTCTCACATGGTCGCCGGGGTGGCTGAGTACGCCTCGGAGGTCCGCACTCACACCTTCCCGGGTCCCGAGCACGTCTACTCGATCGACGACGCCGAGCTGGCGGTGTTCACCGCCGGCCTGGACGACTAGCAACGCATGACCGGTCGCGCCACCGTCCCGTCCCTTTTCGGCGGGGCGGTGGCTTCACCGTCGCAGACCAATAGGATGACCGGCGGTCATGGCTCGTTTCGCGCGACTCTTCGCACCCCGCGACCGGGTGTATTTCGAGCTGTTCGAGGAGGCGGGGCAGAACACGCTGCGCGCCGCCGACCTGCTCAGCCAGCTCCTCGCGGATTACCCGGATAGCCGCCATCTGGCCGGTGAGATCCTCGACCTCGAGCACGAGGGGGACAGGATCACGCACGGCATCGTCGATCGGCTCAACCACACCTTCGTCACGCCGATCGAGCGCGAGGACATCCTCGCGCTGGCCTCCGCACTCGACGACGTCGTGGATTTCACCGAGGAGGTGGCCGACTACCTCGGTCTGTACAAAATCGAGGCTCCGATGGATCAGGCGATCAAGCTGGCCCGCGTGCTCAACGACGCCACGGCCCAGATCGCTGAGGCGATCCCTCTGTTGCGAGGGTTTCAGGACATCTCGAGGTTCACGGTGGAGATCAACCGGCTCGAGAACGAAGGCGACCGGATCACCCGTGAGGCGGTCGCATCACTGTTCGACGGCGGGATCGACCCCATGGTGGTGATCCGCTGGAAGGACATCTTCGAGCGTCTGGAGGCGGCGATCGACGCCGCCGAGCGGGTCGCCAACATCCTCGAGGGGATCGTCATCAAGAACTCGTGACCGGGGCCGGTGCGTGACCGGGCGCCGGCGCCTCACGGGTATTGCACCTGCTTGAGCACCCGCGCGGGAGCGCCCGCGGCAATCGAGAACGGCGGAATGTCGGACGTGATCACCGAATTGGCGCCGATCACGCAGCGCTCGCCGACGGTCACGCCGCTGGTGATGACGACGTTGGCCCCGCACCACACGTTGTCGCCCACCCGGGTCGGCCCCTTGCTCGTGAACCCCTGCCAGGTGATCGGCTGGTCGGGATCGTCGAAGCGATGGTTGCCGTCAGTGATGAAGCAGCCGTTGGCGAACATGCAGTGGTCGCCGATCTCCACCAGTTCGAGGGCGGCCACCATGACGCCGAGGTTCAAAAACGTCCCGCTGCCGATCCGCACGCGCGCCGGGGCCGGCGCGGTAATCCAGACCCCTGGTTCGAGCAGGGTGTCGGCGCCGATCTCAAGCCGGCCGTCGAGCAGCGCCTCGAGCACATTCCCGTGCACCGGCCAGCGGACGAAGGCTCGCCGGCGCATCATCTCGTAGTGGATCCGCCCCCGGTTCCAGGGCAGCGAGTTGCGCTCATACCAGCGCCACTTCTGCGCCCACAGCTTCAGGTCGGCGCGACTCGGAGGGCTCAGACGCGCTCCAGGCGAAACACCGGATGATCGGCGGCGATCGCGAGCAGCTGCTCGTCTGAGGCCTTGGCGTCAACGCCTTCGAAGAAGGCGCCGACCTCCCACGCCCAGCGCTTGAGATAGGCGCGGAGAAGCGGCGGCTTCTCCGCGTCGGGCAGCTCGGCGACGGTGATCTCCTGCACCTTCCGGCCCAGCAGCAGTCGTCCGCTCCGGGTCACGCGGATGTTTCGCACCCACTGGGTGTGCCCGCGCGGCGACACCAGGTACTGCTCGCCCTCGAAGGGGAGCAGGTTCACCGGCGTCCGGCGCCACTCTCCGGACTTGCGGCCCCGCACCTCCAGGACACGCGCGCCGTAGACGCCGATCCCAAGCCGGACCAGCAGCGCAATGCTGGGGTTAAAGACGCGCCGTGTAAACCAGCCGGGCTGCTGAAAGTGGTCAGCCACGCGCGGATTGTCCCACGCCGATCAGGGCGTGTCAGCGAACCCCGGCGGTCGCCCGCCGCCGTCGCGGGGCGGATGGCTTGCCGGTGCGCTTGGCCTTGACGGGCAAGATCTCGGCCAAAAACGACCCGGTGTGGGAGTCCGCCACCTGAGCGACCTGCTCGGGAGTGCCGTGGGCGATCACCTCACCGCCCTGATCGCCGCCCTCGGGACCGAGGTCGATCAGCCTGTCGCAGACCTTGATCACATCCAGGTTGTGCTCGATGACCACGACCGAGTTGCCCGACTGCACGAGCCGCTCGAGGACTTCGAGCAGCCGTTGAATGTCGGCGAAGTGCAGCCCGGTGGTCGGCTCGTCCAGGATGTACATGGTGCGTCCGGTGGCCACCTTGCTCAGCTCGGCGGCGAGCTTGACGCGCTGGGCTTCGCCCCCCGACAGCGTGGTCGCGGGCTGCCCGAGCCGCATGTAGCCAAGGCCGACATCGAACAGCGCCTGGACCCGGCGGCGGATCTTGGGGATGTGGGCGAAGAACTCCAGCGCCTCTTCGATCGGCATCTCGAGCACGTCGGCGATCGTCTTGCCCTTGAAGCGGACCTCGAGGGTCTCCCGGTTGTAGCGCTTGCC
>JBAPXO010000058.1:0-1549 GCA_049284255.1 Solirubrobacteraceae bacterium
CGTCAAGCGGTGCAGCCAGATCGGCGGGGTCACCCAACTCTGGGCTTGGCGCTAACCGCCGCTTCGTGCGCGAGCGCAAGTTCCACTGCTCGCTGCGCGTGAATGATGGTGGTGTCGAACACCGGCACCTCCACGTCATCGGGACCGATAAGCAGGCCGACTTCGGTGCAGCCGAGCAGGACGCCCTCAGCGCCACGCTCAACGAGGTCCGCGATCACGCCTCGGTAGGCCTGGCGAGAGGCGTCGTTGATCACGCCCAGGCAGAGCTCGTCATAGATCACCTGATGGACGAGCCGCCGCTCGTCCCGATCGGGCACCAGAACGTCGAGCCCGTGAAGATCGCGTAGTCGCCCGACGTAGAAGTCCTGCTCCATCGTGTAGGCCGTGGCGAGCAGCCCGACCCTCGACAGCCCCGCCGCGCGGACCGCCTCAGCCGTCGCGTCCGCAATATGTACCAGCGAGACGCCGACGGCAGCCGTGATCACATCAGCCACCTTGTGCATCGTGTTGGTGCACAGCACCAACAGCTCACTGCCCGCGGCTTCAAGCAAACGCGCTTCGGCCGCCAGCCGATCGCCTGCCTCGCCCCACGCGGCTCCCCGTTGCAGCTCTTCGATCTCCGCGAAGTCGACCGACCGCAGAACGCAATCCGCGGAATGCAGACCACCCAGCCGCTCCCGGGTCGCCTCGTTGATCAGCCGGTAGTACTCCGCCGAGGACTCCCAGCTCATACCACCCAACAGACCGATACGTCTCATAACTCGCGAGCTTGACACAACCTGAGAGCAGGCTGCAACAGCCTCCCTCCCGACCGAAGCAGAACCCCCGAGCCAACATCGGGACGCCCTTCAAGAGCCCGTCGCGAAATGACGCTGACTAGGCTCGCCGCCCGCGCTCGAACCTTGCTGCCGGGCGCTGGCAGCTCGGCCGGACGTGCCATCTTCCCGTGGATTGCGCGGTCTCGCTACCCAGCGAACGTCGCGAAAGTCCAGTGGTTTCCGCCGGGGTCTGCCACAGTGAATCCCGCGATGGATAGCCGGATTGATCCGCGAGCGGATGCACGATGGTGGCGCCGATCTTTAGCGGTCGTTCCACCACAGCGTCAGGGTCAGAGGTGACGACGTGCAGCGAGCCGGTACCTGCCCGACAGGGCGTCCTGCGTTCACCAGTGCTGGACAACAACACGCGACCGCCCTCAGGCCAATCCAATTGGCAGTGATGGACGAGCCCTCCTCCTCTCCCGGGATCATCAGATCCTCGGTGAAACCCGAGACCAAGCAACCAGTCGCGCAACACCAACGCGTGGTCGCTGACGACGCTCGCCCCAGACGCTCGGCTGCCGGATTCCGCTGGTTCGCACGGTCATCCTCGGATACCGAAGCCTAACGTGACCGCCAGCTCCGCGGCCGACGCCGCTGCCAACAAATCCCGCGCCAGCTCTGCGGCTGGACCCGCTTTCGCGTTCGGACGCGCCGGCCGATGCCGCTTGTGGCTGCCTTGCTTTGCGCGGCCAGCGAGACGCTCGCCGAAAGCTCGCCGCGCCGGAGGC
>JBAPXO010000059.1:0-1739 GCA_049284255.1 Solirubrobacteraceae bacterium
GCTCTAATCCGCTCCACGGCTGGGTCGTGGCGAGCTTCATCGTCGTCGGCGTCATGGCCATCCTCGCCCTCGGGTTGCTCGAGCCCGCCAACATCGCGGTGCTGTTCGAGCTCAAGAAGCCGCGTCCCAACCCCGTGGTGATCGAGCGGCTGATGAAGCGCTTCGTCTACTGCGCCGGAATCCTCGGCGTCATGCAAGTCGCGACGCTCGTCATCATGACCAAGATCGCCAGCGGATGACCGAGCCCCGCCACCCCCACGTCGCCAGCGGATGACCGAGCGCAAGCTCCCCCCCTTCACCCAGCTGGGCATGCTCTCGCTCGGCCTGATCGTGATCGGCGGGATCTACCTATCGGCCCACATTCCCCAGCACGTCCCACTGGGGCCGGCGATCGGCCTCCTGATCGCCTCGATCGCCGTCATGGCGATCAATCTCATACTGCTGTCGCGAGTACCGGATTTCGCCTGGGGACGCTTCTTCGGAGTGGCCAAGTGGGCGCTGCTCGTCTACGCGATCACCGCAGGAATGATCGAGTACGTTTTCGTGCGCAACCACGTCAGCGGCGGCACGCTCGTGATCCTCACCCTGTCGCTGATCGTCTATGCCCTGCAGGTCCCGACGCTGATCGCCTTCACCGTCGCCCGCTACGCCGACTCGTCCGGCGTCGGCGCAGACCAAGCCCACGCCTGAGGCTAGAATCGGGCCGCACGCGCCCGTAGCTCAGCTGGATAGAGCGTCGGTCTACGGAACCGAAGGTCGGGAGTTCGAATCTCTCCGGGCGCGCTCAGAAAGCCCCGCGCGCGGGACCAGGCGCCCCCCGATGCACATGAGCCGGTTACGGCGCCGCCGTCGGCACCCAGAGCGGTGTCGGTCACCAAGGGGGTGTGGCACAGGCGGCGATGCAAGCGCGGCCTGGTGCGGCAGAGTTGGTCGTGGCTGTGGTTAGTCTCGCGGGGGCGAGTCCGGGTGGGTGCCGTGCACACACTGGCCGACCAGACAACGAGCCGCTATCGCTCGACGATCAGATCGTGAAGCCGCAGCGCGACCTGCAGTTCGAGCGCGCGGGCGAGTGCGGGTTGGCCTGTGAGCTGCTCCACTCGGCGTAGGCGGTTGCCAATCGTGCGCTCGTGAACGCCGAGCTGGGCGGCGGCAGACGAGGCCCGCTGGGAGCAGGTGAAGTAGGCGACGAGCGTCTCCCGGAGGGTCTTCGCCTCGCGGGTGTCCGCGCCGAGCGGTCCTAGCTCGCGATCCAAAAACTCCGCGGCTCGCTCGCGGTTGGTAGCTGCCAGATCCTCTAGCGCGACATCTGCATAGCGCGTGACGGATCGCCCGAGCCGGTCGCCGATCGCTGCTGCGACCTGCGCCTGCCGGTAGGTCTGTCGAAAGCCGGCGACACCCGCCTCGGGTTCACCGATCGCGAGTGTGGCTGCCCCCGCGGGGTCCTGGGCAGCGAGCTCGTCGCGGATTGCCACCGGGGATGAGCTGGCGCCGATCCACATCCACAGCGTCGACGTCTCGGCGGCGACGGTCAGGACCTCTGCGTGCGCGCGCGCCGCGATGCGCGCGACGGCTTGTTCGAGGCTGGCGTCCGACACGATCACCCCGAGGTGCCACTGCTCTGGGTCATAGCCGAGCTCCTCCCGATCGGTCCGGCCTCCCTCGAGCAATCGGACTACAAGCTGCACCCGCCGCTGTTCTGCCCGCCGCATCGGGAGTTCGGCCACGGCGGTGTACTCGAT
>JBAPXO010000060.1:0-2789 GCA_049284255.1 Solirubrobacteraceae bacterium
CTGTGCTCGGAGGGCACCAGCCCGACGTAGCTCATCAGCAGCTTGGGATGCTCGAACCGCGCGAAGTCGCTGATCTCGGCGCACAGCCCGACCGCAGTCAGCGTGTCGATCCCGCGCAGGCACCGCAGTCGGGCGATGTCACAGGCCCACGGCGATACCGGGACCAGCTCTGAGATCGTCGCCTCGAGCTGGTCGCGGCGGATCTCAAAGCGCGTCGATCGCGCCGAGATAGTCAAGGAGCGTCGCTTGCGCCCCGCGCTCGCCCCGCCTGACCAACGAGAGCCATTGGCGGTGGCGATGCGTCCAATTGTCTCCGGCGCCGTCGTAGCGCACGTCGTGGCGCAACAGCAACTTCCCCATCCGGTGCCGGGCGCGCATCAGATCGCCGCGGACGCCCTCGCGCGCGCGGACCAGGTCACGCAGCGCCTCCTGCTCACCGCTCGGAACCCAGACCGCGTGCAGGCCGTCAATCATCAACAGCCGCACCAGCCCTCGGCGTCGCGGCAATCGGTCTTGATCCGATCCTGTGCCGGACGCTCAATCTTCCCCGGCGCCGCGATCACGCACCCCACCCCCGCCGCCAGCAGCCCGCGCGAGAGGCCAAACCCCGTCGGGCCCGCTGCATACGCGCGCACCAGCGCCGGCAAACGCCGCGCAGAACGCCACCACCTCCGTCGTCAGGCCCGGCAGGCGGTGCACCGTCATCTCCCCGACCCGGCGTCGACCACGCACGCCACCACCTTCGGCATGCTCGTCCAAGCCGACCCAGGTGCGAACCTTGGTCACGGTCGGTTCCTCCTCATGCGGTTGTGGACGCCGCGCGGGGTGCCACCCGCACGGCTACACATCACCCCACGAGCGCGTCGCAGGGGGACCGGCCAATATCTGCAGCCCAGGCCAAACAACAACCTCCATATGGTTCTGAGATGGATGCGCGTGTCAAGAGGGGATCGAAATTCTTGTCGTTGATGTTGTTCATGGTGGTCGGTGTGCTGGGGTCGGGCGGTCAGCGCGACGGCAACGACAACTGGTCACTCTGAGATGCGCGGGTCGGGACCGCATGGCAGTGTCCGGTCGTGAGCTGCCTGGCACTAGGATCGCGAGTTGGGATCGCATAGACCGATTCGAGGATTC
Organism: Solirubrobacteraceae bacterium; assembly: GCA_049284255.1. Classification (GTDB taxonomy): domain Bacteria; phylum Actinomycetota; class Thermoleophilia; order Solirubrobacterales; family Solirubrobacteraceae; genus Palsa-465. Next base: position 1,135 of record JBAPXO010000060.1, read on the forward strand.
TCAGGAGGGTCACGCTGACCGCCCGACCCCAGCAGATGTGGACGTTTTCGGGTTCAGGCAGCGGCGGTCTCAGGTTGTTGTTCTCGGAGGGGGCTCTGACCATCGCGGCCCGGATGAACCCGCCGGCTCAGTGCGCGACGGCGGTCGTCGCGACGGTCGAGCGCTTGCCGTTCTGGGTCAGCGTGCGGTGACGCAGGAACAGTCGGGTCTGGGCCTGCCACGCGCGGGCGGTATCTCGGCCGGGACCTCGCTCACGAGCCTGGCGGCGCGGGCGGACTGGCGGGGCCGGTGCTGATAGTTCCAGGCGGCCTCGATCAGCAGCCGCCTGGCGGTGCGTGTTCCCGGCCTTGGTGATGTGCCCACGATGTTGCTGGGCGCCGGAGGAGTCCTCGCATGGCGTCAGGCCGAGGTAGGTCATCAGCGCGCGCGGCGAGGCGAACCGGCGGAAGTCGCCAATCTCGGCGACCAGGTGAGCGCGGTGCGCGTCGCGATCCCGCGGAACGAGCACAGCCACCTGACCGGCTCGGCCCACGGCTCGCGACTCGCGACCCGCTCGAGCTGCCCGTCGACGCCGGCGATCTGCGCGTCCAAGGTCGCGAGATGGCCGAGCATATGCTCAAGCGCGGCGTGCGCAAGGGGATCGACGACTCGCTGAGCGGCAACCCACGCCTGATACCGGATCGTCCAGCTCTTCCCGTCGCGGTAGATGTGCCCGTGGCGCAAAAGTTGGTTGGCGATCCGATGCCGCGCCCCGGTCCGAGCTCGCCGAAGATCATCACGGCAGCGAACGAGATCGCGCAGGCCTTCCTGCTCGGGCGAGGGGGGCGCCACGAACACCAGCTTCCCCGCCCGGTAGAGGCGCACGAGCTTCTTCGCGTCCCGCCGATCGGTTTTCACGCGGTCGCCCGCGCGGACCGGGATCAACGACGGCGCGATCACATCGCACGCCACGCCCAGCTTCGACAGCAGCCGGTGAAGCTCAGAGCCGCCCGGGCCCGCCTTGTAGCAGACCGCCAGCCCCTCCGGGCCGCCGAGCTTCTCGACGAACCGCCGAACCGCGCGCTCCGTGTTCTCCAAGCGCGCCACCTCGGGCGTCCCGCCGCTCGCCGGCAAGATCCCGGCGACGAGCGAGAGCTTGTGCTGATCGATCGCGACCCAGGTCCTCACCAGAGCAGGGGCTGTCGAGCTAACGTCAAGCATGGCTGGTCCTCCTTCGTATGCGGCACTGGCCGCGGCGGTCATCGAACAACCGCGAGGCTAACCCGCGCCCTTACGAACGCCGAGGGCCAGCCCCTCCGCATCCATACTGACTAGCAGCCTGCAGGGACGGCTAGGACCGGTCGTGGCAGACGAGCGCCAGTACCTGGTCGCCGTGGCGCTCCACGAACGCTGGTCCGACGCCCTTGATCTGGCCCAGCTCCGCCCGGGACACCGGCCGCAGGGCCGCGATCGACTCCAAGGTCCGGTTGTGCGCCACCGTGTAGGCCGGCTTCCCGTTGCTGGCCTGCCCGCGCCATTCGCGCAGCGCGTTGAGCAGAGGGGCATCGGCCGGATCGACGGCAGCCGACTCCGGGGCCCGCGTTCGCTTGCCGGTGCGCGCCGGGTTCAGCGAGGCCGGGTCGGGAAGCGCGATTGTGTCGGGGTCGCACACGTCG
>JBAPXO010000061.1:0-3086 GCA_049284255.1 Solirubrobacteraceae bacterium
ATCCTGCACCTCATGTACGCCCGCTTCTTCGTCAAGGCGCTGGCCGACATGGGCCTGCTTGACGTGCAGGAGCCGTTCCAGTCGCTGTTCACCCAAGGCATGATCCTCGGCCCCGACGGAAACAAGATGTCGAGCTCCAAGGGCAACTCGGTTGCTCCGAGCGAGATCGTCGAACGCTTCGGAGCCGATGCCGCCCGGTGTTACGTGCTGTTCATCGGACCGCTCGACCAGGACGCTGCATGGTCGAGCACGGGCGTCCAGGGAGTATTCAAGTTCCTGTCGCGCCTGTGGCGCTTGGGGAGCGGACTCGCCGACGAGCTCGACCCGACCACCCTCAGCCGCCCGGCGCTCCAACCTTCGGATCCCGATGGCGGCGCCCTGACCATCGTCCGCAAGGCCAATTGGGCGATCGACAAGGTGACCCGCGACATGCGAGGGCGGTTCTCGTTCAACACCGCCATCTCCGCCGTCATGGAGCTCGTCAACGAGATCTACCTCAACCTCGACGCCGACCCCGAGGCTCGCCGCTTCGCGGTGGCGACCGCGGCCTCGCTGCTCTTCCCCTTCGCCCCCCACCTCGGGTCAGAGATTTACGAGATGCTGACCGGACAGCGGGTGTGGGAGGAGCCCTGGCCCGACGCCGATTCCGAGATGCTGCGAGCCGACACCTTCGAGCTGGTCTGCCAGGTCAACGGCAAGGTCCGCGGCCGGGTCAGCGCGGCCAGCGACGCGTCCCGCGAGGAGCTTGAGGAGCTGTGCCTGGCCACGCCCGGTGTCCGCCATCACGTCGACGACGGCGAGGTCAAGAAGGTGATCGTCGTCCCGGGCAAGCTCGTCAACGTCGTGGTCGCCTAGTCGACCGGACGCCCGACTAGTGGCGCCTCCCTACATCGCAGTGGTTGGCGCCTCGGTCGCGAGCGAGGGTCAGCAGCGCGCCGCCGAGGAGGTGGGAGCCGGCCTCGCCCGGGCGGGCGCCGTGGTCATCACGGGTGGCGGATCGGGGGTCATGGAGGCAGCGAGCCGCGGCGCCGCCGAGGCCGGTGGCGTGGTCGTCGGCATGCTTCCCGGCAGCGAACGGGAGCAGGCGAATCCCTGGGTCGGGATTGCACTCCCCACCGGTCTGGGCGAACTTCGCAACGGGTTGATCGTGCGAGCCGCCGACGCTGTCGTGGCGATCGGAGGCGCCTACGGGACGCTCTCGGAGATCGCCTTGGCCCTCAACGCCGGGCGGACGGTGATCGGACTCCAGACCTGGCCGATCGAGGGAATCACGACGGTGGCTTCTCCCCAGGATGCGGTCGTGCGGGCGGTCGAGGCGGCTCGGCGAGATCCCGGATCCGGCGTGGGACGCGCGTAGACTCGCCTGGTGCCCGCCTTCAAGTCCGCCTATCTGATCCACGGTGATGACCACGGCCGGATCGCGGAGCGGCGGGCACGCCTGCGCACGCTGGCTGAGTCGCTGAGTGGAACCGAGGGAATCGAGCTCCTGGAAGGAGACGAATCCACCCCCGACGCGGCGGCGGCGGCCCTGGACTCCATGACGCTCGCGCTGGGTCGCAGGTTCATCGTGGTCGACGGCGTGGAGCGCTGGAAGGACAAGGACCTGGATGCGGTAGAGGCGGCCGTGTCCGCGATCGCGCCCGAGACGACGGTCGCGTTCTTCGCGCGTGAGGACAGCCGCAACAAGGCCCCCGAGCGCCTTCACGCCGCGGTCCGCAAGGCCGGTGGCGACATCGACTCCGAAGACGCGGTCAAGCCCTGGGAGCTGCCGAAATGGACGATCGCCCAGGCCCGCGAGCTCGGCGTCGAACTCTCACCCGATGCCGCTCGGGCGCTGATCCGCCATGTCGGGGAACGCCAGCAGCGCCTGTTGCGTGAGCTCGAGAAGCTCGCTCTGGGCATCGACGAGGCTGGAGCGGAGATCGACGCCCTCCAGATCGAGGAGCTCACCGCTTCCTCGGCCGAGCGCCGGGCCTGGACCGTCGCCGACGCCCTCGTCGCCGGCGATCAGGCCGCGGCCCTGGGCGCCTATCTCGAGCTGCGCGAGCAGGGCGAACGCCTCCCCGGGCTCCTGTACTGGATCTCCCAGCGCGTGCGCGTCGCCCACGATGTCGCCTCGGCCCTCGATGCCGGCGAGGCCCCCGCGCAGATCAAGCGACGGCTGCGGATGCCGTCACGGGCCGCCGATCGACTGATCGCCGATGCCCGGGCCGCTGGCCCCGAGCGGCTGCGACGGGCGACGTGCGAGATCGCCGATCTCGAGCTTGCCTCCCGAGGCGGGGCAGACGGGGGTGCCGGCGAGGACACGGCAGCGGTACTGACGATCGGCCGGATCGCCGGCTGATCGCGGTGGCAAGCCGCGCCGCCTCAGACGGTGCTGTGGATGACGAGCACTACGGCTGCGATCACGGCCAGGATGACGAGCAGCGCCAGAGCGCGCCCGAGCCAGTTGGTATGACGCAGCGATGGATTGAGCGGCCGATCGCTGCGGGGCGCCGGGGGCGCCGCCCGGGCGGTGGCGATCGGCGGCGAAGGTGGCGCCGGGGCCTGGCGCGACGTGGCCGAGGAGGTGTCACGGGGCGCCTCGTTCTCTGCCGTGGCGCTGGGTGGGGACTCGGTGGCCGGTGTCTTTGCCGAGCCCTGCGCCCGGGCCAGCTGAGCGCGGAGCCGATCCTTTTGGGCGCGTTCGGCGGCGAGGGCCAGACGCTGGTTCTCGAGCTCCGTGCGCTGCTCGGCGATCGCCTCGCGCGCTGATTCGAGCGCCCCGGCGCGTTCGTGCAGGGCCGTCTGTGCCTCGGCGTGGGCATCGATCGACCGATCGTGTTCGCGCGTAAGCCGCTCGTGGCGGCGCTCGGCGGCCAGGATCTCCTGGCGAGCGGACTCGAGGTCGGCCGCGGCCGCCGCCGCCTCGGCCTGAGCGGCCCTCCCCAGATCCAGCTCGGCTTGCACACGACCGAGCTCGGAGCGGAGGCGAAGATTCTCGGCGCGCTCGGACTCGAGCGCCTGATCGGCGGCGTCGCGCCGGGCGCGTTCGCCCTCCAGCGAGCGCTCGGCTGCTGCCACCCGCTCGCGCAGCCGCTCCAGCT
>JBAPXO010000062.1:0-2483 GCA_049284255.1 Solirubrobacteraceae bacterium
CCGTCGATCTCGACGACCAGACCATGCTCGGGCCAGTAGAAGTCGACGAGCACTCCGTGGACGAGGACGTTGGCGCTGGGCTCGGGAAGCCCGGCGGCGCGGACGAGCTCGAGGAAGCGCGTCTCGAGCTCGGATTGGGTCCAGGGAGCTTCGTCGCCGAGCTCGGCGAGCGCTGCCTTGAGTGGCTTGACTCCGCGGTGGCCGGCGCTGCGGGCGATGAGGTCCTTGAGAGCTCCGATGTCCAGGAGGTCGCGGCGCTGGGCGGCTTCCAGGGTGGATCTCAGCCGCTGGGCGCTGAGCTCCTGGGCCTGGTCGAGCAGCGTGCGGTTCAGCGAAGTCACCGGAATCGCGTCGATGACCGCGCGATCCTGCTGGGGAAGGGAGCGGGCCGTGTGGCAGCGGACGCCCGCGAGCTTGTGGTTGCTCGGAGCCATCACGTCGATCCTGGTGCCCGGCGCCCGCTGGAGATCCCAGAGAGCGGCGGCACAGTAGTGGCTGAGGACGGCGTCCTTGCCGCAGGCCAGGACCGCCGCCATCCAGTGGCCGTGAAGGCTGAGTCGAGTGTGGCCGACCGCGTAGACGCCGTTGTACAGGCGGTGCAGATGCTTGGCTCGGACCAGTCGGTGCACGGCCCAACGCGAATAGCCCAGCCCCTCCAGTTGAGCCATCGACACCACCCCGTGCTGCTTGGCGGCCAGCTCAACCAGGCCTGCTGCGTCTGGGTTGCGGAATCCGCTACCTAGGGACGTCACCCTCTGATGGTGACCCGAAAGCTGTCACGTGTGGGTGACGCCAGGCGTCAATTCAGTGACTAACCAAACTCCTCTTCGAGCACCCGAATCGCCCGCGGGGGCGCGCGCAGCGTCTGGAGGCCGGCCAGCGCCTCCATGGCCGCGGCAAACCGCGACTCGAGCACGGGATGGACCACCATCACCAGCCGCGCCTGGTCCCGCATCCCCTTCTGGACCACCGACTTCACCGAGACCTCCTGCACGGCCAGCACCTGGGCGACTTGAGCGAGGACCCCCGGCTCGTCGGCGACCTCGAGGTGGAGGTAGAACGAAGAGACGACGTCGTAGACGATCTCCAGCGACTCGGTGGCCGGCGGTGTCGAGGCAGGCGGGATCATCGCGCTGATCACGTCACCGAGGACGGCCGAGGCGGTCTGGGGGCCGCCGGCGCCCGGCCCCGACATGGTGATCTCGGTGATCGCCTCCGACTCGACGGTGACGGCGTTGAAGGGGCCGTTGATCGAAGCCAAAGGGTGGCCGGGATACAGGAACACTGGATACACGCGCACCGCGAGTCCGCGGTCGCCGACCCGCTCGGCCGTCCCGATGAGCTTGAGCCCCAGCCCCAGGTCACGGGCGTACTCGAGGTCGTCGGTCTGGATGTGCTGGATCCCCTCGTAGCGCACCTGGTCGATGTGGACGGGGGTCTCGAAGGCGAGGCGGGCGATGATCGCCATCTTGGCGGCCGCGTCACGGCCGTCGACGTCGTCGGAGGGGTCGGCCTCGGCGTAGCCCAGCTCCTGCGCCAACCCCAGCGCGGTCTCAAAATCGGCGCCCGTCCGGGCCATCTCGGTGAGGATGAAGTTCGTGGTGCCGTTGACGATTCCGTGGACGCGATCGATCGTCGCGCCCGCGAGTGACTCCTGCAGGACGCGGATCACGGGGACCACGCCGGCCACCGCGCCCTCGAAGCGCAGCTGAACCCCGCGCACGCGGGCCTCCTCCCATAGCTCCTCGCCGTGCTGGGACAGAAGCTGCTTGTTGGCCGTGACCACATGCTTGCCGGCGCGCATCGCCGCCAGCAGATACTCGCGCGCCGGCTCGATGCCCCCGATCAGCTCCACGATCAGGTCAGAGCCGTCAAGGAGCTCATCGAAGGATCCCCGCGACCGTGTCAGCACCCCGGCGAGCTCGGGACGAAGGCCGGTGATCCGGGCGATGCGGTCGGCGTGACGAGGCAGCAGCGAGGCGAACGCCCCGCCCACCGTTCCATGGCCGAGCAGGCCAACGCGGAACGGCTGGGCGCCGTCGGGCCCCGAGGCAGCGGAGCTCACGAGCTGATGTCCCGGCTCATCAGGTCGGCGTAGGTCTCACGGCGTACGACTTCCCGCGCGACACCGTCGCGCACGAACACCACCGGAGGCCGGGGGACGCCGTTGTAGTTGTTGGCCAGCGCATAGCCGTAGGCGCCGGTCACCGGCGTGACCACGACGTCGCCCACCACGGGGTCGGCGAGCACCACATCCCGCACGATCACGTCGCCCGACTCGCAGTGCTTGCCGGCCAGGTGGCAGCGAACGTCGGCTGCGGCCAGCGGGCGGTCGGCGATCAGCGCTTCGTAGCGCGATCCGTACATCATCGGCCGCAGATTGTCCGACATCCCTCCGTCGACGGCCACCCAGGTCGAGACGTTGCGCTTGATCGTCTGCACCGTGTAGAGCGTGACCGTCGAGTTGGCCACCAGAGCCCGCC
>JBAPXO010000063.1:0-1636 GCA_049284255.1 Solirubrobacteraceae bacterium
GTACAGCGTCTCCTCGGAGTGCTCGGTTGCGTACTCGTTGTCGATCGCCTTGGGGACCGAGTAGAGGTGGTGGTCGGGGAGGAATACCTCCTCGGCCACGATGGTGTTGCTGCCGGTGCCCTTCATCCCGGCCACGAACCAGGTTTCCTCGATCGAAAGCTCGCTCATCGGAAGGAATGCCAACGCCTGGTCGATCATCTCCCCGGCCTCGTTGGGAACCATGATTCCGACCAGCGCCCAGTCGGCGTGCCAGCTGCCCGATGCCCACGGCCATTTCCCACTCACCACATAGCCGCCGTCGACCTTGCGAACATCGGTGCTCGGGTTGAGGACGCCGGCGACCCTGGCATCGGGGTTGGCGCCGAAGATGTCCTGCTGGGCCTCATCGGGAAGCACTCCGGCCATCCAGTCACAGACGTTGATCAGGGCTACGACCCAGGCCGTCGAGCCGCACGACTCGGCGATCGCCGAGGTGACCTCGAGCTTCTCGTGGACGGTCATCTCGCAGCCCCCGAAGCGACGCGGCACAAACACCCGGAACGCCCCGGCCGCGCTCAGCGCATCGATGTTCTCCTGAACGACGCGGCGGTCGGCCTCGGTCTGGACGGCGTTGCGCTCCAGGATCGGGCGCGTCTCGTCGATGCGATCCAGTAGCTCGGCCAGCGGCGAAGCCGCCGGCGTGGTCTCAGTGGTCATCTCGCCTCTTTCTCTCCCGCTTTTGGCCAGGACGCCGCACGCCGTGGTCCGTGATGTCGAGATTATCGATCATCTGATGATAGATCAAGAACTGCCGAGGAGGGTCCCCGCGCCCCGTCTCGGTGAGCCTCATCGTGCTCCCGTAACACGTTCTTGAGGGTCTTGCCCGTGCTGTTTTTGGGTAGCTCCCGTACCCGGACATACTCCTTGGGGCGTTTGAAGCGTGCGATGTTGTTCAAGCAGATGCGGTCGAGCTCGTCGCCGCTGGCGTCCCCGACGACGTAGGCCACCACGACCTCACCCCACTCGGGATCGGAGCGCCCGATGACCGACGCCTCGGCGACCCGGGGGTGGGAGAGCAGGACCTCCTCCACCTCCCGCGGATAGATGTTCGATCCACCGGAGATGATCACGTCCTTGGAGCGGTCACGCAGGGTCAGGTAGCCGTCGCCGTCCAGAGATCCCATGTCGCCGGTGAGCAGCCAGCCGTCGACGAGTGCGGCGCGGGTCGCGGCCCCATCGTTCCAGTAGCCGCTCATCACGGTGGCGCCTCGGACCTGGATCTCGCCGAGCTCGTCGATCTCCGCCGGGCTGCCGTCGGGTGCCGCGACTCGGACATCCACGACTGAGTTGGCCACACCCGCCGAGCCCAACCGGTGCAGCCAGCGGGGGTGGCGGTGATCGGCCACGTCAGTGGCCGAAAGGACGGTGATCGTCATCGGGGACTCGCCCTGGCCGTAGATCTGAGCCAGGCACGGCCCCAGGCGCGTCAATGCCTCACGCACGTCGGCGCTATACATCGGCGCTCCGCCCCAGATCAGCGTCCGAAAGGCGGGGTCCCGAGACTCGGGTGCCACGCGGGCGATGCGTCTCACCATCGTCGGGGCGGCGAACATCGAGAGCCCGGGACGCACCCGCGCGACGGCGAGTGTCTCGGCGG
>JBAPXO010000064.1:0-3498 GCA_049284255.1 Solirubrobacteraceae bacterium
CCGATGAGCCCGTTGATGCCATCCCCCGGGTAGCCGTAGATGCGCTTGATACCCCAGTCGTCGGCTAGGCGCTCCAATATGAACTGCCCAGTGGTGATGGTCGCCATCAGATCCTTTCCGACGCGCAGCTCAGGTGGGCCACGCGTGAGCTTTCAAATTCGATGTCGGTCCTCCCGGGGGCGTACCCGCCTACGGGGGTGGATAACTCAACCGGCGATAAGGACCAGCAGATGTCGGGGGCCGTGAACCCCTTCGACTCGGGAGAGCTCGATGTCAGAGCTCGCCGACGGCCCAGAGATCATGGTTATGGGCGCGGTCTTCTCGAGGACGGCCGGAGCGAGAGCCGTGACCGCCTCGGGAACGGATTCGAGTACCTGATCTGGGGTCACGACGCAGATGTGATGGTCAGGGACGAGGGTGATCACCCGTCGTCCGCTCGCTTCGCGCCCGTCGAGGAGCAGGGTGCCCGTCTGAGCGATTGCCGCCGCGCAGCCGGTCACGGCGCCGTCGATGTCCTTGAGCTCCTGCGCCGTCAGCCCCTCGTCCTCCACCACGACAAGCCGCTCGGGCCGCCACGCCGCCGGCAGCCGTGGGGGAACCACGACCCTGTCAATGCCCCACGCGGCGCATGCCTCGGAGACGGCCGCGGCGACCTCCTCCGACCCCACCCTCCGCACCTCGGCGTGGTAGTCGCGCACCCGCTCGGCCAGGAGCTCGATTCGCTGTTGCGACGTGGCTTCGCCATTCCGGCGGTAGTCACGCGCCACCGGGACGTCGTCGGGATGTTCGCCGGCGGGAACGTCGGCCAGCGCCGAGCGGATCCGCTCGAGGATTTCCTCGCGGGCTCCGCTCACGACCGCTCCCGCCACCAGTCGCGAAAGCTTTGGCGCGGGAGCGCGGGCAGGTCGCGGGCCGAGGTCCATCCCGCCAGCGCTCCCGGCAGGCGCCCGATCTTCCCTCGGCGCACGAGCGGCCACTGGACCAGCCGTCCGCTGCGCTGGGCGGCCTCGTAGAGCCGGCGATCGGCGAATACCCGCGCCATCGCCTCCATTGCCACCCGCTCACCGCCGAGGCGTCCGGGCCCGCCCGGTCGCCGCGAGGCCTTGACCTTCTCATGGCGCAGGTGAACGAGTACCTCGGGAATGTTGATCTTCACCGGGCAGACCTCGTAGCACGCCCCGCACAGGCTGGAGGCGTAGGGCAGCGAGCCGGCGTGCTCGATGCCCGACAGCATCGGGGTGAGGATCGCGCCGATCGGGCCGGGGTAGGTGGATCCGTAGGCATGGCCGCCCGTGCGCTCGTAGACCGGGCACGCGTTCAGGCAGGCCGAGCACCGGATGCAGTAGAGCGCCTGACGGCCGATCTCGTCGCGCAGGGCGTCGGTGCGTCCGTTGTCAAGGAGCACGAGATGGAACTCCTGTGGACCATCGCCTTCGGTAACCCCCGTCCATAGCGACGTGTAGGGGTTCATGCGCTCGGCGGTCGAGGAGCGCGGCAACAGCTGCAGGTAGACCTCGAGGTCTTGCCAGCGGGGCACGAGCTTCTCGATCCCCATGACACTGATCAGCACCGGGGGCAGGGTCGTGCACATCCGGCCGTTGCCCTCGGACTCCACGACCGACACCGTGCCGGTCTCGGCGACCGCGAAGTTGACCCCGCTGATCCCCACCTTGGCCTGCAGAAACAGCCGCCGGAGGTGACGGCGCGCAGCTTCGGCGAGCTCGCGCGGATCATCGGATAGGTCTTCAGGAGCGTCCTCGAGAGTCCGCACGAAGAGCTCACGGATCTGCTCGCGGTTCTTGTGGATCGCCGGCACCAGAATGTGCGAGGGCATGTCGTCGCCGAGCTGGACGATGAGCTGGGCCAGGTCGGTCTCCCAGGCGCTTATCCCCCGTTCCTGCAGAGCCTCGTTGAGCTTGGTCTCCTCGGTGGTCAACGACTTGGACTTGACGACCTCGTCGACGCCATGGGCGGCCACGATGTCGCCGACGATCCGGTTGCACTCGTCGGCGTCGCGCGCCCAGTGGACGGTTCCACCGGCGCGCTGGACCGCCGCTTCGAGCTCCACCAGGTACTCGTCGAGATGGCGGACCACCCGCTCTTTGAGAGCACGTCCGGCCTCCCGCAGCTGCTCCCAGTCATCGAGCTCACCCACGGCGTCGGCGCGCTTGGCGCGGATCGTCCGCGTGGCGTGGCCGAGGTTGTGGCGCAGCTGACTGTCGGCCAGCGCCACCCGCGCCGCCTCGGGGAACGACGGATGCCGGGCGGCGTCGGTCACCGCGCCGCCCGTGACCCGCGGGACCCGGGCCGAACCGCGGCGGTCTGGTCCTCGGTCTCGGCGAGGATCTCCGCGAGGTGCATGGCGCGCACGCCCGCTCGCTGGCGCGAGAGCCCGCCCCCGATGTGCATCAGGCAGGAGTTATCGGCGGCCACGCACACCTCGGCGCCGGTATCGAGGATCGTACGCACCTTGTCGGTGAGCATCGCCGTCGAGGTGTCGGCGTTCTTGACGGAGAAGGTGCCGCCGAAACCGCAGCACTCCCCAGCCTCCTTTAGCTCGAGCACCTCGATGCCCCTGACCGCGTGCAGCAGCCGCAACGGCCGGTCCCCGAGGTCGAGCATCCGCAGGCCATGACACGTGGGGTGATAGGTGACCTGCCTGGGGAAGAAGGCGCCGACGTCCTCGACGCCCAGCCGGTCGACGAGGAATTCGGTCAGCTCCAGGACGCGCGGTGTCAGCGTCGCAATCTCGCGCGCCAGGGCGGCGTCGCCCGCGAGCTCGGCGACCCGCGGATAGTGCTCGCGCACCATCGCCACGCACGAGGCCGACGGCGAGACCACGACCTCGCTGTCGGCGAAGACCCGGACGAACCGGCGGACGAGGGGAATTGTCTCGTCGGCATAGCCGGTGTTGAAGTGCATCTGCCCACAACACGTCTGCTCCAGCGGGAAGTCCACCTCCACGCCAAGACGTTCGAGGACCGCGACCGCGGCCCGCCCGGTCTGGGGGAACATCGTGTCGTTGAAGCAGGTGATGAACAGCGAGGCCCGCATCGACGCGCGACGCTAACCGTTCGGGCAGCGGCGGGGGCGCAAGCTCATTCCCGGCGCTCGCTCTGCGCGACGCTGGCAATGCTGCGCCCGGTCTTGACCGAGTTGGGCTGGGTGCTCTCCGGGCTGCGGCGGGCATCGGCATGCTCGTCGCCGCGCTTGATCATCAGCCACTGGGGCTTCTCGCCACCCCGCGTGCGCTGCAGCGTCCAGCCGCCGACAAGCTTCTCGCCCTCCAGCCAGACCTTGACGTGTCCATCGTTCAGCGCATCCGTCATGGAACGCTCGTCATCGAGATTGCGGTAGGTCCCGAGATCCCAGACGATGACCGTGCCGGCACCATAGCCCTCGCCGAGCACGCCCTCGAAGTCGTAGTAGTCCAGGCCGTGATCCTCGACCTGTACGGCGAGGCGCTTCTCCCGCGGGTCGGTCGACGGGCCCTTGGGG
>JBAPXO010000065.1:0-7186 GCA_049284255.1 Solirubrobacteraceae bacterium
ACCCGCCGCGGACATGGCGGGACGGAGTCGGTAGCGGGGGAGGGGTTTGTCGCGGCTGGGCACCGGCGTCGGATGTCGCGCGCGGGGGATCCTCAGTTGCACACCCACGTCTTGGTCGCCAACCTGACCCGCGCGGACGGCCGGTATACGGCGCTGGGTGCAAGAGCAGCAGCGTGGCCGTCCAACCATGACGCCGGCGAGACTGCCGGTGGTGCGTGAAACCGGTAGCGCCTTGGCCTCGGCGTGAGAGTTCTGCATCGACGCGAGCGTTAGCTGCGAGCTTGCTAACACCGAGGCGCGGCCTTGGCGTATGTCAGTGGCCGCGGCCGCGGTGGAACCGGTCTGTCCTGCTTCCGCGGGTCTCCTGAGGGGCGCCGCGAGCAATCACAAGCTGGAGAAGCAGTCGCCCGGCCCCTGCACCCGCAACGGGTCTTTAATGAAAAGCGCTCGTCCCGTCCCGTGCCGGCGCAGCTGCTGCGCGGCGGTGGCACTACTCAGTTCTTGAGGCCGGGAAACACGCATGCCTTTTTATGCGGGTTTCTTGCAACCTGGTGGCGCAGCGTTCTGTTGTTGACGATGCATTGACGCCTGCTCCGGGATCTGACTGAGCGTCGTCAGGAGGCAAGTGAGCTCAGCGAGCACACACCGACGATGATCAGAATGACCCCCACAACCTGCGTCGCGCGGAGCCGCTCGTCAAACAGTAATCGACCGATGCCGGCGCTGAACGCGCCTGCGAGCGTCGCTAGGACCGCGGCCACCGCAATGCCGTGTCGCGCGCCCCAGGTGTACGCGAAGAAGCCGACCACCTCGCAGACGCCCGACAGCAACAGCCAGCGGCCGGCGCCGTGCGGCGATCGTAGTCGCCCAGTCAGGGCAAGCGGCACAGTCACTGCGAGTACGCCGACCACTCGAGGCGGCATGACCGCCCAGGCGGCGGGCAGCACGGCGCCCGCGCGTCCGACGCCGTACAGCCCCGCCCCGAAGCACAGCGCTCCCAGCGACGCCCACGCGGCCGGTCGGCGGTCGCCATTGCTGTGCGCCTGAGCGACGGGGAGGCCATCATCGGCCGGTGGCCGACCGACGGGCTGTTTGGTGCTTGGTCGACGTGAGATCGCGGTCATAACGACCCCGACCACGGTCGTGATCAATGCTGCGGCACGCGTCGCGCTCACTGACTGCCCGGCGACTATCGCAATGAGAGCAGCGATCCCACCCTCGGTCGTCACGATCGGCATGACGACACTCATCTGACCGCCCCGCAACGCGTGGTACATGAGCAGCAGACCGGCCACATTTCCCGTCCCGCCGACCAGCAGCCAGAGCACCGACGCCGGCGATAGCGAGGCGCCACGGGAGAATGGCAGGACCAGCGTGACCAGCCCCAGTCCGATCAGCATCACCCAGGCGAGCGTCAGCAACGAGCCTTGCTGGCGGGCGGCACGTGAAGCGCCGATCGAGCCGACGGCCCACACGATCGCCGCACCAAGCCCACCAAGTACCGCGACCATCAGCTGCGGCGGGCGCTCACGTGCCGCCGGGGCGCGAAACTGTGTTCATCGCCGTCTCGGCATTCTCGACTCCGAGCGCCCGTAGTCACGGCCTCAACGGCCGACGCTCAAGGATATGGGCGCCGTGCGAAATCCTGGCCATGCGACGGCCGCGCAGAGCTTCTCTGCGCGGCCGTCTGATCTCAGGTGCTGGCCTGCGGGACATAGCCGGCGCTCCCGGCGGCGCCGGCATCGCCATCCTGCACTCTGAGGATCCGCTCGTTCATCTGTCGGCTGACCTCGACGAACGGGACCTCCCGTCGCAGCGTGATCACCGGGATCCCGCAGCGCTCGGCCTCTTCGAGAGCCGCCGGCGGGAACTCGGAGAACGCGCGGCCGGCCAGCTCGACGACGAGTCCGGCGACGCCGGCCTCGGCAAGGGAGCTGATGTAGCGGCGCTGCTCCTCGGCCGTCTCGCCGAGGCCGAGCCCGGCGGTCAGCAGCAGCTCCCCGCCCCGGAGATAGCCGGCGATGTCGGCTATCTCGCCGGTGTGCACCCACCGAACGATGCGGTCTAGGCCGGTGTTGCCCGTCGCCACCCGGGCGTCTCCCCGCCTGAGAACCTCCATCTGAAGGGCATCTGCCACGGTCAGACCGGCGGCGTGCTGGGACGCCAGATCGTGCGCCTCTCGGCCCTTCGGCAGGGCAAAGAAGTAGATGAGTATTCCCGCCGCGACAACGATGGCTAGGCCGATGCCAACATGCTTGGGGTTCTGGTAGATCAGCACGAACGAGAGGAGGGCGCACCACACGACAGCGAGCGGAAAGACAAGGACCCAGCCTCGAACGCGGAAGGCCGCCCGCGCAGCTCTTCCGCGCAGCTTGGCTACGGTCAGCGACCCGATCAGGAGCCCGTAGCCGGCAAGCCAGAGGACGACCGTCATCGCGATCAGGACGCTGTACAGCGAACTCCAGAGGACTAGCAAAAAGGCGATGATTCCGGCCAGCCAGACGCCGTTGGCCGGCACCTTGTCTCTGTTGAGCCTGCTCAAGAGGCGGGCAGCTGGGAACTCCCCGTCACGCGCTTGCGCCCAGATGACGCGCGCCCCGGCCATCTGCAGCACCACGGCGCTGACATACAACCCGTAAACCGCAAGCACCTCGAACGTCTTGGCCAGCGGATGACCGAGCACGGGGTTCAAGATGAAGGTCACCGGCTGCGGGGCGGCTAGCGTCTTGGAAAAGCTAGTCAACGCCAGCAACAGCAGCAGAATCACGATGGTGCCGAACAGATAGGAGCCCGCGTTAGCGAACACCATGGCCCGCGGGACTGCGTGCTGGGCGTCCTTGGTCTCCTCGCTGGCATTCCCGCTGACGTCGAACCCGTTAATGACGATGGCCGGCAGTAGCGCTGCGTAAAGCAACGGCAGTACGTACGAGCCGTGGACGGTGCCTTGGGTTGTGAATAGGTAATGGCCGCTGTTGACGTGGTGGGATCCGAATAGCAGCTCGGCACCAACGCCGACCACCACCAGCACGCACGCGGCGAGCGTCGCGATCACCCCCACGTTGACGAAGCTCGAGGACAGCTTGACGCTCAGGATGTTGATCAGCGTGGACAGAAGGATGAGTACGGCGACCACCCCCACGGTCTGCCAATGCGAAAGCGAACTGACCCCGAACCAACCCACGATGATGGGAGCGATCGCGACGCACGATCCGGAGACGGAGACGATGTGCGCGATCTCAATCCACCAGCCCGTCTGCCATCCGGCGAAGCGCCCCGCCAGCCGCGACACGATGTTATAGGACGCACCGGCTACCGGGTAAGCCGAGCAGGCCTCCGCAACGCACCACGCGACCACCACCTGTAGCGCGCCGGCGATCACCCACGTCCACATAGTGGCTGGACCGACCGCCACCAGCCCCACCGAAAGCGTGAAGACAATGCCTCCGATCGGCGCGATCTGCCCGAACTGCAGGCAAAAGTTGGAGAATACTCCAAGCGCTCGTTTGAGTTCAGGCTTGTACCCGAGCTGCTCGAGGTACTCGTCGTCACCCTCCGAGCCGGCATCGAGCAGCGAATCGCGATTCACGAACCTGGTGTCAGTTTGGACACTCATACTCTGCCCTCCCTCAAAGGCCGATTGGAGCCTTGAACCTAAACGACGTGAAGACCGCGGCCTAGAGGCAAAGCGTGAAAATGGCGCGGCGAAGATTGCACGTAGCGTGCAATCGCCGCCCAGGTCATGCTGTCAAGTCTCCGCTGGCAGCAATCCGCAGGACGTTGGCGGCGATCGTCAGCGCCGGGTTGACGGCCGCCGACGACGGGAACACGGAGCTGTCGCACAGCCAGAGGTTCTCCACCTCGTGGGTTCGCCCAGCGGGGTCGGTGACGGATGAGGAGGGATCATCGCCCATGACCGCCGTCCCGCACTGGTGTGAATTCGTCGCGATCCCCATGCGCTGTGTGAATACGAGCGGGTAACCCGCCCCGCGGACGAGCTCGGTGACGCGCTTGACGAGTTTGGTGTGCGAGGTGGTGTTTGTCGGCTCCCAGTCGACGACGAGGCGTCCGCCGCGGGCTGTCACGAAGCTCTTGGGCGACGGAACGTCCTCCGTCGTCAGATACAGGTCGACGCTGTGGCTGGTCATGTAGTCGAGCACCGCCATCGGGATCCGTGACCGGGCGGCTTTGATCATTGCGCCCTGCAGCTTCCCGAGCATCTGCAGGTTGCCGAGTGGGTGCGGCTCCGCCGGCGTGCCCAGGTAGAAGTCGTTCATCCCGAGCGTCTTCTGGAAGCGGACGTCGTTGCGCCGTCGTGGATCCACGGCCACCATGAACGTGCTGTTGTGCACCATGTAGTTGCGTCCCACCTGTTGGGAGGCGTTTGCGAGGCCGGCGGGATGCTTGTCGTCGCGGGAGTGCAGCAGCAGCGCCGCGGTATTCACGGCGCCGCAGGCCAGAACGAAGCGCCCCGCGCGGATGCGCAGGCGCCGACCATCGCGCACGGCCAGCGCGGAGGCGACGCGGGCGCCCGCGGCGTCGGTTTCGAGTCGATCGACGCGCGTTCTCGTCAACAGCCGGACGCCGGCCCGTGCGGCGGGCAGTGCGGCACATAGCTCAGCGTCGGCCTTGGCGTCGACCATGCACGGGAAGCCGTCGCAGGTGCGACAGCGCACGCAGCGGCCCCCCTCTCGGCGGTCGATGCCGGTCGGCATCGAAAACGGGTGCACGCCCTGGGCGGCCAAGGCCTCAGCCAGCGCGGCGATCGGCGGTTCATGCTCGAGCGGGGGATATGGGTATTCGGTGGAACGCCATGGGTCGCTCGGGTCCTCGCCGCTGCGGCCGTGCACCAGGTAGATGCGCTCTGCCTCGGTGTAGAACGGTTCCAGCTCGGCGTAACTGACGGGCCAGGGTCGCGAGACGCCGTCGGGGTGTTCGATGGGGCCAAAGTCAGCCTCGCGGAAGCGGGGCAGGCAGGCGCCGTAGACCTTTGTGTTGCCGCCGACGTAGTAGTAGACGCCCGGGCTGAACGGCGTGCCGCGGTTGTCGTACCAATCCTCCGCAGTTTTGTAGCGGCCCTTCAGGTGGACGTCGTCCGGCGACCAGTTCTCCCACTCGCGGGGCAGGAAGTCGCCGCGATCCACGAGGATGACGCGCGCTCCGGTGTCGCGCAAGGCGTAGGCGAGCGTCGCGCCACCCATGCCCGAGCCGATTATTGCGATGTCGCACTGGACGTCTCCGTCGGGCTCCAGGACCGCGTCTGACGGAAGCAGGACATCCTGCGGGCGCGTCTGCTGCGAAAACGTCTGACGGTCGCCCTCAAGGGGATACGGCGGTATGGCGGCCATGTGGTTCCTTTGTGTTCGCGGGCGTCGTGGTGGTGGCGTTTGACGGTCCGGGCACCGGGCTCGTTACTGCACCGCTGGAGGTGCCATCCGCGGGTGCCCGTCGATCCCCGCCGTCTCCGAAGAGGTGGGCTCGCGTGGCGCTGCGGTCAAGCCGATAGCGCGCGGTGATCGCGTGTCCTTGCATCTCCTCGGCATCGCAGATCGCGGCTACCGCGGGGGCGACGCGGATGCTGCCCTCCGGTGTCGCCCGCTGGTAGGTCACCGTCTTGAGGAACTTGCCGACCCACAGGCCGCCTGTGTATCGGGCTGCTCGTCCTGTCGGGAGGATGTGGTTGGTGCCGATTGCCTTATCGCCGTAGGCCACCGTAGTGTTGGATGTGAGGAAGAGCGAGCCGTAGTTGCGCAACCGGTCGCGGAACCACAACGGGTTGCGGGTGTGGACCTCGACATGCTCGGCGGCGTACTCGTCGGCCACCCGCAGCAGCTCGTCGTCGTCCTCACAGACGATGACGGCACCGTGATCGGCCCATGCTTGGCGGGCGACCTCGGCCGTCGGCCACACGGCCAGCCAGCGGTCGATCTCCCCGAGCACCGCCGCGCCGAGCTCGCGCGACGTCGTGGCCAGCCAACAGGGCGAGCCGGGCCCGTGCTCGGCCTGACCCAGTAGATCCACGGCGATCAGCTCGGCGCTGGCGGAGTCGTCCGCTAGCACCAGCACTTCGGTTGGGCCGGCCAGCAGGTCGATCCCGATCGGCCCGAAGAGCTGGCGCTTTGCTTCGGTGACGTACTGGTTGCCGGCGCCGACGATGAAGTCGACGGGCATGAAGCCCTCAAAGCCGTAGGCCAGCGCGGCGAGCGCCTGGACCCCACCGATGCACAGGATCTCGTCGGCGCCCGAGGCAGCCATCGCGTAGAGCTGAGCGGGATGGATGCCGCCGCCGGGACGCGGCGGCGCGACCGCGACGACGCGCCCCACGCCCGCGACCTTGGGCACCGCGACGGACATGATCGACGAAGCAATCAGCGCGTAGCGCCCCCCGGGCGAGTAGGCGCCGACCGCCGCGATCGGGATCTGCCTTTGCCCGAGCCAAACGCCCGGCAGCGTCTCCTGCTCAAATTCGGTTAGGGTCGCCCGCTGCAGCTGGGCGAAGGTGCGAACCTGCTCGATCGCGAAGTCGATGTGTCCGCGCAACTCGTCGTCGATTTCGCCGGCCGCGCGATCGATGTCTCCCTGGGCGACGCGGAAGCTGGCGGGACTCCAGTCGTCGAACCGGCGCGAATAGCGCGTCAAAGCCTCGAATCCCTCGGTGCGTACCGCGTTGAGGATCTCGGCGACGACGGCGCTCACACCGGCGGCGACGTCCTCGGATACGGGGGGTGGCTGCTTGAGGAACTCGGGCACGACGCCTCCTTCGGCTTGCGGGACGGTCCCGGTCAAGTAGGGACGGCGGGGCGCGACTGACCGCGCCGTCACCGTGGGCTCGCTTCTAGACGTGTTGTTCTTCGGCGCGCTCGGCCCAGTAGTCCTCCTGGCGCTGGTCCGTGATGTAGTCAGGCACGGGAAAGTCCCACCATCCCGGGACCCAGGGGCCCGCCGCATCACGCGACGTTGGCACCTCCACCACCGTGGGCGCGCCGCTCTGCAGAGCCCCCCGCAGCGTGTCCTCGAGGTTGCCCGGATCCTCGACCTTCTGCGCCTCGAGGCCGAAGCCACGCGCGATCGCCGTGAAGTCGGGCGAGTACGGTGTGCCGTCGGGCCGGGTGAACTCGCTGCCAATGTGGCGGTCGAAGATCTTGCGCTGGCCGCCGCGGATCGACATGTAGCCCTCGTTGTTCTGGAC
>JBAPXO010000066.1:0-6404 GCA_049284255.1 Solirubrobacteraceae bacterium
CGGCACGCGCCTATAGGAGTTGCGCGCGATCTCCTCAAAGCGCGGCCAGTCCTCTTCCAGCAGTCGCCCGTTGAAGTCGGGGGCGATGACGTCGAGGTCGTGCTCGTCGAGCGCCCACGGCGCCGACTGGCGTTCGTAGCCACCCATGACGAGGCCGCCGCCCTCCTCCCGGAAGTAGATCAGGAGGTCGGGGTCGCGAAGGGTGGGCAGATGCTCGCCGGCGGTCCGCTCCCGAAACGGCTGGGTCACCAGGTATTCGTGGGCGAACGGGACGACGGGGACGCGGATTCCCGCCATCCGGCCGAGCTCCGCGGCGAACATCCCGCCGGCGTTGACCACGACCTCGGCCTCGATGTCGCCCCACTCTGTCTTGACCCCCCGCACCCGTCCGTCGCTGACCACGATCTCGTTCACGCGCGTGCGCGTGAAGACCTGCGCACCACCGTCGCGTGCGCCTTCGATCAGCGCATAGGTGAGCTGCGAGGGATCCAGATAGCCGTCGGTCGGGAGATAGGAGGCGCAGCGCACGCCTTCGGTGACCATCAGCGGAAACAGCTTCTGGGCCTCATCCGGGGACAGCAGCTCCAGCGGCAGCCCGAAGGTTCGAGACCACGCCACCTGGCGCAGGACCTCTTGCTCGCGCTCCTCGCTGCCGGCCAGGCGCAGCCCGCCGCACTCCACCCAGCCGCAGTCAAGCGTCCGGTAGAGGGCCACCGAGTCCATCATCATCTGGGTCAGCGAGACGCTGCCGCGCAACTGCCCGACGAGGCCGGCGGAGTGAAACGTCGACCCGCTGGTGAGCTCGTTGCGTTCCAGGAGGACGACGTCGCGCTCGCCCAAGCCGGCCAGGTGATAGGCGATCGCCGCGCCCCCGACCCCACCGCCGACGATGACCACGCGCGCGCGGTCGGGGAGCTCACGCGGTCGCACCATCGAGCCACTCCTGGAGTCGGGGATCGGCAGCGCCGGCGCGCAGGCGCTCGAAGTGCTCCCGGGCGTAGGCCGCGAAGTCGAACTCGAGCTCGGAGATCGACTGCTGGACGACCCCCCACGCCGCCTCGCGTGCGTCGGAGACGAGCTTGAAGAGGTTCAAGGCGGCGCGGCGTCCGGCCGTCGGAGGCTCGCCGTAGTAGGCCGCCAGCAACCGGTCCTGGTCGCTAACGTCGAACTGGTTGTTGATGACCAGGTTGCCCAGGTCAAACATCGGGTGACCCATTCCCGCGTACTCCCAGTCCACGAGGACAGCGTCGTCGGGCTCGGCATCAGTCGCCAGAATGTTGCCGGGGAGAAGGTCGTCGTGGCAGGCGACGGGGCGCTCGAGGGGCAGGACCTCGGCGATCCTGCCCACCAGCTCCTGCGTGGGTTCGTAATCGGCGGGAAGGTCGCGTCCGTGCCCGGAGACAATCTCGGCGTAGCGCGCCAGGAGGTCGGGCACCCAGAACTCGGTCGGGAGCTGCACCCCAGACTCATGGAAGACGCGCAGCGCTCGGGCGGCGGACTCCGGGTGAGCGCGCAGGCGGCGATTCTCGATCGGAGCGCCCGGCACCCACTCGGTGACCAGGCAGTCCTCGTCGGCGGCGAGGACGGCGGGCGCGATCCCCAGACGCGCGGCCTCACGGCTGGCCGTGCGCTCGGCGCCACGGTCGATGCCGAGCAGCTCAGTGTGCTTGCCGGGCAGCCGCACGACGCAATCATGCTCGCCCAGACGCACGCGGAAGTTGCGATTTGTGATCCCGCCGTCGAGCGCCACCGGGCCCGAGTGAAGTGGCCCGAGCTGCTCGGAGAGGCGCTCGAGGATCACGGTGAGCTGCGCCACGGAGCAAAGCTAACGGTTGAGGGCCCGAGTTACCGCGTGACCGGCGGGGCCGACCCCAGCACCGGGCCCCAGCTGGCCTACAACCCCAGCAACCCGTAGAGCTCGGGACGCCGGTCGGCAAAGGCATCGGCGTGCTCGGTCAGGCGCTTGTCGAGCGCGGCCTTAAGGTCGATGTCGGCGACGATCAGCCCGAGATCGCGGGTCTCAGCGGCCGGCCAGCCGTCGACGGCGACGATCGTCGAGCCACCCGTCCACGCCTGGCCACGCTCGACCCCGAGGCGGTCGGCACAGGCGATCGCCATCCGGTTCACGCGCGCGGTGGCCATGGCGATCACGACCTCCGGCGGGCGCTCGGCGGCGGGCCGGGGAACCAGCGGCCAGTTGGTGGGGACCGTCAGGAGCTGCACGCCCTTGAGCGCGAGCGCCCGCGTGAGCTCGGGGAACTCGAGGTCGTAGCAAATCGCCGGCGCGACCTTGCCGACGCGGGTGTCCAGCACCGGCGGCGGCTCGCGACCGGCGTCGAAGATGAGCTTCTCACGGTCCCAGAGATGGAGCTTGCGGTACACCGCCCGCAGACCGGAGGCGTCGAATACCGCGGCGCTGTTGTAGATGCCGCCGTCATCACCGATTCCGCAGAAGCCGCCCACGAGCACGATGTCGGCCGCGGCGGCCTCGGCTGCCCATTCGCGCAGGATCTCGTGCTCGGTGGTTATCGCGACCTGGGCGGCCTCCTCGCGTGATTCGAACATGTAGCCGCAGGTGATCAGCTCAGGGAGCACGACAACATCGGCACCGGCCTGCGCGGCTTCGCGGATCGCGTCGCGGGTGAGGGCACGGTTGGCCTCAAGGTCGCCCAACACGGGCTCGAGCTGCTGGCAGGCGACACGGGTCACGCTGACTATCATCCTCGCCCCTGCTGAGATCGGCTCAGCCCAGATCGCAGCCGATGATCTGATCCACGACCTCGGCGATGTCGGCACCGACGATGTCGGGCTGGGGGCCGAGCGGGCTGAGCACCATCCCGGCGCGGGCGACGAACGCCGCCCGCGCTCCCGCGGCGAGGGCACCCGATACGTCCCAGGAGTGGGCGGCCACTAGGCGAACCTCGCCGATCTGCACGCCGAAGGCCTGGGCCACCGCCCGATACGGGGCGGCGGCGGGCTTGAGCGCGCGTACGCTGTCGGCAGAGATCACGGCGTCGAAGTGCTCACGCAGACCCGAGTTGCGAAGCTGATCCTCGGCCACGTCCTCGGTCGAGTTGGTGAGGGCGACGATCTTCAGCGGGGTGTCGCGCAGCCGCGTCAGCGCGCCGGCGACCTCGGGGTGGGAGGGCAGCGAGCGCATGCGCCCCACCATCTCCTCGGCTTCCGTGTCACTCACGCTCTGACCGCCGCGCTCCGCGATCATGTGCAGGGCGGCGCGCTGTGCGGTGCCGAAGTCGACATAGTCGCCGGTCAGCCCCCCGACGAACGACAGCTGGAGCATCTGGGCAAACCACTGCGCGCGCAGCTGCGCGGAGCCCAGCAGTTCCTCAAACGGAGCGTCCAGCGCCCCGAGCTCGAGCAGCGTCTCATTGACGTCGAAGGCGATCACCGAGGTCATGGCGTTCCTCCATTCATACCCCGGACGCGATCGATCAGCCTCCCGGACTCCGCCGGGGCGTGGTCGGCGCGCCACGCCACATGCTGATCGGGTCGCACGAGCACGAGATCGGATCCATATCGGGGGCGCAGGTTGCGATCCTCCAGCCCGACCACGCGGAGCGGCACACCCCGGGAGCGTGCGGCCATCGCGAGCGACTCGACGTCGGAACCGCGATCCTCGGCCAGCACGAGCAGGCTCATCCCATTGCCCAGGGCATCGAACAACGAGCGTCCGGGATCCAGCCAGGCATGGGGCAGGCGGGCGCCCACCACCGCGCCGTCGCGGCCGCCCATCGCACCGCCGGTGCACGGATCACCGCCGCTGGCGTTGGCCGAGATGATCGGTGACCCGTCATAGGCTAGGTCGAGAACGAGATCCAGCGCGTGAAATTCGGCGTGCTTGGTGTCCTGGATATTGGCGTCGGCGATCCGCCGCGCCCGCTCCCCGGCCGGGCCCTCAGCGTCGATGTCGTCGGTCAGCAGATCGGCGGCCAGCACACGGTTGTTGGCCGCCGCCGCCTCGATCACTTGGGTCTGGATGGGACGGCGTTCGAGTTCGTAGCTGTCGAGCAACCCCGGCCCGCCCCAACCCCTGAGGACGGCCGCCAGCTTCCAGCCGAGATCGACAGAGTCACCCACGCCGGTGTTGAGCCCGTGTCCCCCGAAGGGCGGATTCAGATGAGCGGCATCACCGGCCAGGAAGACCCGGTCGCGTCGGGCTCTGTCGACAAGCTGCATGCGCGCCGTCCAGGGGTCGGTGGAGACGACGGCCGCCTCGACGGGTTCGCCCGCGCAGCCATCGATGATCTGTTGCGCGTCGCGCTCGCCGGACTCGCGATCGACGCCGAAGGCGATCATCCACCACGTCCCCTCGAGGTCGATAGGTCCCATGAGCCCTGGGGCGGAGCCGTTGACGATCCAGTACTGGACAGCGGGTCCATGGCGCACCCGGCGCAGCAGCCCGGGCGCTCGGAACACCATCCCGAGGTTCGGGCTCAGGGCGCGCTCACCCACGTAATCGGAGCCGATCGCAGCGCGGACGAGGCTGCGGGCCCCGTCGCAGCCCACCACGAAGTCGGCGCTGACCATGGACTCTTCACCGCCCTCGGCGGCGAGCGCCACCCGGACCTCATCCTCATCCTGCTCGAGCCCGAGCACGCGGTACCCGCGCGCCAGCGAAACTGTGGGCAGCTCGTCAGCGACGTCGCGCAGCAGCTCCTCGAGCACGTACTGGGGCGCCTGCTGGCCGGGTTCGGCGAACCGGTCACCCTCGGCGGCCAATCCCAGCACTCCGGTGAAGCGCGAGAGCTCGTGACCGGTCAGCGAAGTGCAGAACACGATGTCCTGAGACCAGCTCACGGGAAGCGGCGCGCGCTCGCGCAGGCGCTCGGCGATCCCCCAGCGACGCAGATGCTCCACGGTGCGGACGTTGACGGTCTTGCACCGGGGCCGGGTACGGGACACCGTCACCCGGGGCTCGACCACAAGGCAGTCGACGCCGCGCCGTCCCAACTCGATGGCTGTGGCCAGGCCCACGGGCCCTCCGCCGGCGATCAGGACCTGCGTGGAGGCAGGCGCGACACTAGCCACGCTTCCTCCACATTCTCGTGCCTCCCTCTCCTGTCGCCAGACGTTGTCTAGGTGATGGATGATAGTAGGATCGATTCTTCGCCGTTCAATTGAGGAGGCAGAGGTTGGCATCGCTCGAGGCCCAGGACCGGGCCGACATCTTCGTTTCGCACGCCTTCGACGAGCAGCTCGTGGATCTCGGTGAGATCCGGATGAACTACGCCACTACCGGCGGGTCCGAGCTTCCCGCTCTCCTGCTCGTCCCCGCCCAGGTTCAGTCGTGGTGGAGCTATGAAAAGGCGATGGCGCTGCTCGCCGAGCACTTCCAGGTCTACGCGGTCGATTTGCGGGGACAGGGCCACTCCACCCAGACGCCCGGCCGCTACACGCTTGACAACATGGGCAACGACCTCGTCCGCTTCATCGACACCGTGATCGGACGGCCGACGGTCGTGAGCGGTAACTCATCTGGCGGCGTGCTCGCCGCCTGGCTGTCTTCCTACGCCAAGCCCGGCCAGCTTCGGGGGGCGGTGTACGAGGATCCGCCCCTGTTCGCGTCGGAGACCAATCCCGCCGTCGGGCAATCGATCCGTCAGTCGATCGGCCCCATGTTCGCCGTCCTGCACAAGTGGCTCGGCGACCAGTGGTCGATCGGGGACTTCGCAGGAATGCAGGCGGCGACTCCCAAGGAGCTGCCTCAGCACGTGCTGATCGCTCTGGGACGGATGGGGATCGGAGGACCGCCTGACCAGGCGCCACCCAGCGAGCCGCCCCAGAACATGAAGGAGTACGACCCCGAGTGGGCGCGCTCCTTCTGGAGCGGCGCGGCGAGCGCGGCATGCGATCACGCCCGGATGCTGGCCGCCGTCAAGGTGCCGGTCCTGATCACCCACCACTTCCGCGAGATCGACGCCGACACGGGCAGCCTGATGGGCGCCGTGTCCGATCTGCAGGTCGCGCGCGCCCGCGAGCTGATCACCGCTGCCGGCCAGGCCTGTCAGGTGGTGGACCTGCCCGACATGGTCCATGGCATGCACGATGCGGACCCTGAGCGATTCGCGAAGATCATCATCGACTGGTGCTCGAGCCTGGCCGCGGTCACCTGAGCCCGGACGCGGCCGCCAGGATCAGGACTCCGCCGCCGGGGCCCCCGACCGGGTGATCAGCCTGCGGATCGCCGCCGTCCGCCGAGAGCTCCCCTGGAACTTGGCCAGGCCGACCGCCAAGAGCAGCGCGACGCCGTTGAACAGGTCGGGGATCCAGGTCGGGGCTCCCGCCAGCTGCAGGCCCTTGACGCCGACCGCCAGGACGTAGACGGCGATCACCGTCCCCCAGACGTTGTACCGGCCTCCGCGGAACTGGGTCGACCCCAAAAA
>JBAPXO010000067.1:0-1997 GCA_049284255.1 Solirubrobacteraceae bacterium
CCGGGCTGGATCAGGTTCGGGATCAGCCCAGAATCGCTGACGTCGCTGGTGCCGAGAACCGTCAACGACGACGAGGTGTCAGCGCTGGCAAACGACGGCGCGATCAGCAACAACACCGCCGTCAGAAAACCAAGCATCGCAATTGCGAGCATCCGACGGAGACGAGGGCGCGCATACAGCTCGCCCGTCCGGGCGACGCAACGCTGCGGAGTTCTAGACATCCGGGCAGTCTATGAGCTTCTTAGGTTCAGGCCGGTCGTCTGGGATGCCCTAACGAGCTTTGCAGAGGAGTCATCATCAAAAGCCAATCTGGCTTTGAGTCACGTTTCGGCCAAAACGTGATCATTCGCCGGGAACGGACGGCCCGGTGGCTTGGCAGCCGTGCTCAGCTGGACTGAGCTTCGGCCGTCACGGCGGATAGCTGGCATCCGCAGGAGCCGGCGGCGTGGTTCTCACCGCAGCAGTCGGCCTTGCTGGCCGGCTCGCAACAGGTTGCTTGCGCTTCGGGGGCACAGCACGCGGCTGGTTTGCGGGCGCGCACGATCGCGGCTGAGGCATGCTCGTGCACGCGGTGGGTGGGCTGGATCTCGATCTGCTCAAAGCCGGCGGTCTGGAGCGCGGTCCGGAACTCGGTCTCGGTCAGCGCGCCGGCGACGCAGCCCGTCCAGGCGGCCATGTCGGCCTTGGTCGCGGCGTCCATGTCGGGGTCGGCGATCACATCAGAGACCGCGAACCGGCCTCCGGGGCGCAGGACGCGGGCGGCTTCGGTGATCGTCTGGGGCTTGTCGGTGGAGAGGTTGATCACACAGTTAGAGATCACCACGTCGACGCTGGCGTCCTCAAGGGGCATGTCCTCGAGATAGCCCTTGACGAACTGCACGTTCGCCACGCCCGCCGCGGCCGCGTGGGCGCGCGCGAGGTCAAGCATCTCATCAGTCATGTCCAGCCCGATCGCCTGTCCGGTCGGCGCGACCCGGCGGGCGGAGATGAGCACGTCAGCGCCGGCACCCGACCCGAGATCAAGGACGGTCTCGCCATCGCGCAGCTCAGCGACCGCGGTCGGCACCCCGCACCCCAGCGACGCGTCAACGGCCGTGGTGGGCACGTTCTCCCGGCTGGCCTGGTCATACAGGCTTGCGCCAAACACGCCGGTGTCATCCGCCGGGCTACCCGTGAACGCCTCCGAGCCGCAGCAGCCCGACTCCGATTCCACGGCGCGCGCCTGGTCATCGGCGCCGGCGGCCGACGCCTTTGCTGCCTGGGCGTAGCGCTCGCGGACGGTCTCGCGCATGGTCTCGGTCAGCTCAGCCATGCCGATAGCTCCTTGAGCGCGTCGGGGATCACGTAGTAGTAGGCCCACAGCCCCTGGCGCTCTGCGCCGACGATCCCGGCGTCGCGGAGCACCTTGAGGTGGTGAGAGACGGTCGGCTGAGACAGGTCAAACAGCGGCACCAGCTCACACACGCACACCTTCCCGGCGTGCTTTTGGAGCACGTCGACCAGCTGCAAACGCACCGGGTCACCGAGCGCCTTGGCGACGCGCGCGATCCGCTGCGCCCGCGCGCGCTTCACGTCGGGATAGACGACCGGCGCACAGCACGGCTCGCCGGCGGGGCGCTTGAGCTTCGGGGTGAGCTCCAGATCGACAGCCATCTATCCACGAATATCAATTGAAGTGACGTCTGTCAATGGATACCATCGGTGGGCGATGGCCACCGTGCTGTTCGTCTGCCTCCACAACGCCGGCCGCTCGCAAATGAGCGAAGCGCTGTTTACCCGGGCATGCGCCGGCGAGCATCAGGCCCTCTCTGCCGGCACCACCCCCGCCGCCCATGTCCACCCCGAGGTCATCGCGGTGATGCACGAGCTCGACATCGACCTGTCACAGCGCACCCCCCAACGCCTGACCCGCCAACTTGCCGCGCAAGCCGACATCGTCGTGACGATGGGCTGCGGCGACCAATGCCCCTACATCCCCGGCAAACGCTACATCGACT
>JBAPXO010000068.1:0-2633 GCA_049284255.1 Solirubrobacteraceae bacterium
GAACAAAACGCGCTGTCTTCGGCCTTCTTTTCCCACACCTCCCGGAGACGGGCGGGGTGTGGTCAAAAAGCCACCTATAGACCCAGCCTCCCCTTCCCCAGCCAGAAGTTCGCACACGACAGCCGCGCCGAGCCCCCACCCGCAACCTCTACACAGAAAGCCGCAGCGCCGCCCACTCCCCACGGATCCGCCGCTCTCGCTCACGCAGGCCGCGACCAATAAACGCGGCAGCCACGCGCTCGGCCTCGGTGCTCAGCAGCCCGCTCAGGATCAGGTCCGGCGGCAGCTCACGCTGGGACGCGGCCCACGTGACCAACGGGCCAGCCAGGACGTTTGCCGCCCCAAAATCCGCAACCGGTACCTGCTCGCGCCGAAGGTCAAGACGGCGAGCCTCCAGGTCGACGCCGTTGACCCGCGCGTTCTCCAGCGTGGCCTGCACGGCCGCCGGGTCGTAGTCGAGCGCGAGCACCGGCGACCACCCCAGCCGGGCGGCCACGATCGCCAGGACGCCCGAGCCGCAGCCCACATCCACGAAGGAGCCGTGGGCGGGCGCGTCGAGCATCAGCTCCAGACACAGCCGCGTGGTGGCGTGCGCGCCCGTCCCGAACGCCTGGCCGGGATCGATGACGACGTCGATGCCGGCGTTCCTGGGCGGCTCCCAGGGCGGGCGAACCTCGAGCCGGTCGCCGAGCACGAGGGGGCGGTGAAACTGGCGCCAGCGCTGCGCCCAGTCGTCGGCCACCTCCTCGGTGGAGACCTCGACCAGCGCCCCCGCGGCGGCGGCGCGGACATCCGGAAGCTCGGGGAGCTCGCCCGGCGCTCCGTAGACGGCGTACTCGATCACATCGGCGTCGACGTCGACCTCCTCGACGCCGCTCGGCGCGAGCTCGAGGAGCTCGGCGAGCACGAGCTCGGCCTGCTCACGTCGAACGCGGACGGCGAGGCGGATCAAGCGCCGAAGGCGCGCTTGAGCTTGCCCAGCACGCCCTCGTCGGTGCTCAGGTTGTGCTCGGTGAGGCTGTCTGAGAGCTGCTGGAGCAGCTCCTTCTGCTCGCGCTTGAGATGGCGCGGGATGACGACGTTGACGACCACGCGCAGATCTCCATGGCGACGGCCGCGCAGCGCCGGCATCCCGGCGCCGCGGATGGCCAGGATCTCGTGGGGCTGCGTGCCGGCGGGGATCTCGAGCTCGGTCTCGCCCTCGATCGTGGGCACGCTGACCGTGGTCCCCAGCGCGGCCGCCGGTGCCGCTACATCGACGACGGTCACCAGGTCGTCCTGATCACGGACGAACCGCGGGTCCTGGCGCACGCGGACCTGGACGTAGAGGTCACCTGAAGGGCCGCCGTGCTCGCCGTCGTGCCCGCGCCCGCTGACCCGGATGCGCTGCCCGTCGTCGATCCCGGCGGGGACATCGACCGAAAGCTTGACGCGCTGCACCTTGCGTCCGCGGCCGTGGCACTCGCGGCAGGGATCGGTGGGCACTCGGCCGTCGCCGTCACAGGCGTCGCACACCGTGGCGCGCACGACCTGGCCGAACGGCGTGCGCGACACCGCGCGCAGCTGGCCGGTCCCCTGGCACTTGGGGCAGGTCTCGATCGGAGTTCCGGGCTCGGCGCCGTTGCCGTGGCAATGCTCACAGCGCGCGACGGCGTCGAAGGAGACGTCGACCGACGCGCCGGAGGCGGCCTGCGCGAGGGTGATCTCGGCCGCGACGGCGACATCGCCGCCCTGCGCGGGACCGCCCGGGCTCCCGCCTCCGAACACGCTGCCAAATCCGCCTCCGCCTCCGCCTCCGCCGAAGAAGGCCTCGAAGATGTCGGCGACCGAGCCGAAGCCCTCGAAGTTGGGGGCGTACCCGCCGCTGCGCAGGCCCTCGTGCCCGTAGCGATCGTAGGTGGCACGACGGTCGGCGTCGGACAGCACCTCGTAGGCCTCGGCGGCCTCCTTGAACTTCTCCTCGGCGTCGGGATCGTGGCTGTTGACGTCGGGGTGCAGCTCACGGGCCAGGCGGCGAAACGCCTTCTTGATCTCGGTGTCGCCAGCGTTGCGATCGACGCCGAGCACGTCGTAGTAGTCACGGGGCATCTGAGAAGCGCTCATCGTTCGTCGTAGATATCGGCCACGAAACGCGACAGCTGCAGGGAGGCTTCGCGCACGGCCCGGATGGCCTGGCCGTAGTCCATGCGCAGCGGTCCGATCACCGAAACGGCGCCCAGCGCGCGCTGGGGAAGACCATAGCCAGCGGCGACGAGAGCGAGCGAGCGCAGGGCCGGGAGCTCGTTCTCGGTTCCGATCCTGACGGCGACGGCCTGGCCGGTGGTGAGGGCCGAGCGCAACGTGCCGAGGATCGCGACCCGGCGCTCGAGCGTCTCCATCAGGAGGTTGAGCTCGGAGACGTCGCCCACCCGCTCGGTGGTGAACAGCTTGGCGGTGCCCTCGACGTACAGGGTCGCCGGGGCGGATTCCTCAAGCTCGGTGAACACGGGTGCGAGCGCCTGTAGGAACTCGTTCTCGGTTGCGGGCAGAGTGGGGTCATGCAGGCGCTGGTGCAGCATCCGGGCCCCCAACCCGAGACCCACGAGGCGCTCGTTGAGAAAGCTGGCCGCCCAGTCCGACAGACCGGGGTCAAC
>JBAPXO010000069.1:0-1502 GCA_049284255.1 Solirubrobacteraceae bacterium
GCCCGGCTCGGCTCGCGAGGCGGCGATGTACTCCCCGATCAGGGAGGGGAATTCGTCGGCGTACTTGGCCCGGACCGGCTGCTTGACGACGTTGAAGATCATCGGGCACTCCTCACTTCCACGGTCCGATGCTCGTCCGCCACCATCACGACGCCGTCCGGGCGGGGGTGAGCTCCAGGTGGAGCCGGGTCAGGCCCCGGAGGATATAGGTCGGCATGTAGTCGTACCGACGCGCGTCCGGCGGCCCGTGGTGTTCGGAGGAAATGCCGATGTTCGTCGTGCGGTCGAGGAGTCGCTCAATGCTCACCCGGGTCTCCAGGCGGGCCAGCGGGCCGCCCGGACAGCTGTGCACGCCGCGACCGAACGCGAGGTGTTCGCGCGCGTTGTCGCGCTCGACGCGAAACTCGTTCGGATCCGGGAAACGGCGCGGATCGCGGTTGGCGGCGCCGTTCAAGACCATTACCGTCACGCCCGCCGGAATGTCGACACCGCCGACGGTGGCCGGGCAGCGCGCCAGGCGGAAGTCACCCTTGACCGGGGCCTCCATCCGGAGCGTCTCCTCGACGAAGTTCGGGATGAGGTCGCGGCGCTCGCGGAGAAGCTGCTGCAGGTCCTGATGGTCCCCGATCAACTGCAGCGCGGTGCCGAGAAGGCGAACCGTGGTCTCCTGGCCGGCCGCGAAGACGTTGGTGGCCACGCGGACGACGTCGATGACCTCGGGGAGATCACCGTTCGGGAACCTCGTGGTGGCCAGAGCCGTCAGGACGTCGTCGCGCGGCTCGCGGCGGCGGTCCTCTATGTAGCGGCTGAACCGTTCATAGAGCCACTCCAGGGGGTTCTGGGGCATTTCGGACTGCGTGCTGCCCACCCCACCGCCCCCGTTCTGGCGGGACAGGGCGGTACGGAATTCCTCGTGGTCCGACTCCGGGACCCCGAGCAGGTCCGCGATGACGAACATGGCGAACGGGTTGGCGTAGCCCCTGATGAGCTCTGCCTCGTCGCTCCCCATGAGCTCGTCGACCTGCCGGTCGGCGAGCCGCCACACGAAGTCCTCGTTCTCCTTGAGCCGCTTCGGCGTGAGCTGGCGCATCAGCAGGTGCCGGTGGTCGTGGTGCTCCGGGGGATCCATGGTGATGATCTGGTCGCTGAAGGGCAGCTCGCCGCGGTGTTCCGCAATCAGGTCGTTGACGTCCTCCTGCCCTTCGAGCGGGACCGGGAACCCGGGGAACGGACCGGTGACGGAGTTGCAGGACGAGAACGTGTCGGGGTCCGTGTAGACGGCGAAGGCTTCCTCGTATCCGGTCACCATGTACACGCCGTGCGAAGGCTCTCGGCTGACGGGGCACTTCTCGCGCAGCCAGTCGAAGTATGGATACGGATCGGCCACGGTCTCCGTGCCGCGGAAGAAGTCCAGAGCGTCGTAGTCGAGAGCCTCGGTCATGCTGTCTCCTTGCGTGGTGGCGACCCGGTCACGAATGTGGCCGCACGATGATGGAATCGCC
>JBAPXO010000070.1:0-1976 GCA_049284255.1 Solirubrobacteraceae bacterium
AGACGGTGCTGACCGGAGCCGGGTACATCGTGGGCGCGGCGCTCATGGCCGTGTTCGTGCTCATCAACCTGTGGGGCGCCAAACGCCTGAGCGAAAGCAACACCGCGGTGGTGTGGTGGAAGATCGCGATCCCGGTGCTGACGATCATCGTCCTGCTCGTCACCCAATTCAAAGGCTCGAACTTCTCTGCCGGGAATGGCTTTGATCCCAATGGGATCAAGGGAATCTTCGCCGCGATCGCCAGCGGCGGCGTGATCTTCTCCTACCTGGGCTTCGAGCAGGCGATCCAGTTCGGGGGGGAGTCGCGCAATCCGCAGCGCAACATCCCGTTCGCGGTCATCGGGGCGATGATCATCGGATCGGTCGTCTACATCATGCTCGAGGTCGCGTTCGTAGGCGCGCTCAACCCGCACGCCGCAGCCCACGGCTGGTCCAAGCTCAGCTTCACCAATGACTTCGGCCCGTACGCGGCACTCGCCACCGGGCTCGGACTGGCCTGGCTGGCCACGATCCTCTACATCGACGCCTTCCTGTCGCCCTCGGGCACAGGGCTCATCTACACCGGCTCGAGCGCGCGCATCTCCTACGCGCTGGGGCGTAACAACTACATCCCAGATAGCTTCGGTCGTCTGAACAAGCGCGGCGTCCCGTGGTTCAGCATCATCTTCGCCTACATCGTCGGCCTGATCGTCTTCCTGCCCTTCCCGGGCTGGCAGAAGCTCGTGGCCTTCATCACCTCGGCGTCGGTAATCATCTACGCCGCGCAGTGCCTCAGCCTGGCCGCTATGCGTGAGCAGCTGCCCGATCATCCGCGGCCCTTCCGGCTAGCCGCCGCCAAGATCCTGACCCCGATCGGGTTCGTGATCGCCAACGAGATCGTGCTCTTCGCCGGCTGGAGCGTCGACGGCAAGCTGTTCGCGGCGATCGGCATCGGCTGGGTCCTGTTCGCGATCTCGCAGATCTTCCGCCCGGCCCAGGAACGGGTTGCGCTTGACAAGCGGTCGGCGATCTGGCTGCTGCCGTGGCTGATCGGCCTGCTCTTCCTGTCCTGGTTCGGAAGCTTTTCCGGCTCCAAGAACTACCTGCATTTCGGGGTGGATATGGCGGCCGTCGCGGTCTTCAGCCTGATCATCTACTACTTCGCGCTCAGCCTGCGTCTGAGCCCGGACGAGGTCCACAAGCGGATGGAGTCCAGCGCCGGAGAGCTCGAGGGCGGCGACGAGGTGGCAGCTCCCGTCTGACCCGGACCTCAGTCCAGGACCCAGGTGTCCTTTCCGCCTCCGTTCTTGGAGGAGTTGACGACCATCTCGCCGGCGTCGAAGGCGACCCGGGAGAGCCCTCCGGGAGCCAGGCGGACCTCGCCGGCGAAGAACGCGAACGGCCGCAGGTCGACGTGGCGGGGCTGGAGCTCGCCCTCGATCACGGTGGGGTGGCGCGATAGGGGCACGATCGGCTGGGCGATGTAGCGCTCTCCGTTCACTGCGACCTCGGCCGCGACGCGCGCGAGCTCGTCCTCATCGACGTGAGAGCCGATCGTCACACCGGTGCCGCCGTGCCCGTGGCGGGGCTTGATGACGAGCTCGTCCAGACGCCCGATCGCCTCTCGGCGCGCCGATCCTGAGTCCAGCGCCTGCGTGGGCACCGATCGCACGAGCGGCTCCTCGGCGAGGTAGAAGCGCACGAAATCCTCGACGTGCGAGTGCACGAGCTTGTAGTCGGCGACGCCGTTGCCGAAGGCGTTGACGAGACCAATGGATCCGTTCAGCCACGGTGGTACCAGGATCTGTGCCACCCGGGTGATCTCCCCGAGCTCATCGCGGACGCGGTCCTCGTCGGTGCGCCGGTAGACCACATCGACGGGTACCACGCGCCCGTCTTCGCGCCGGACCCGTAAGCCGTCGCCCGCGGGCTCCAGATCATCGAGCGTCACCAGGTCGATGCCGAGCCTCTCCGCCGCTCGAGAGTGCTCGTAGTAG
>JBAPXO010000071.1:0-1601 GCA_049284255.1 Solirubrobacteraceae bacterium
CGAAGAAGCCGAGCACCAACAGCATCCACACGACGACGTGTGAGACGGCCGGGAGCGGCGCGGGCGCCCACGCCGCGGGCACCAGCAAGCCGGCGATCACCGCCAGCAGCGGCGGATTGCGGGTCAGGAAGGCCCGGGCGCGCTCCCACCCCGTGGCGCCGGCGGCCGTGCCGAAGGCGGCGCCCACCGCGAACCCGATCAAAAACAGCGACGGCCCGCTGACGAGCTGGTCATAGGCGACGGCGGAGCCCAGCGCGCCTGATCCCAGCAGCGCCACCGTCATCGGATAGCCCAGATATCCACTGTTGACGACGATCACCGAACAGATGAGGGCTCCGAGGCGGGGCGCGGGCAGCCGGAGGACGAAGCGTCCGACCGCCCAAGCCGATAGCCCGACCGCTGCCACCATCATGTAGCCGAAGACGAGCCCGAGCCCACCGGCGACCGTGACCTTCAGATGGGCGATGTTGACGTAGGAGACGAACGGCACGAGCACGTAGAGCATCACCCCCAGAATCCGCCGGGCCACGGTCAGCGCTCCCGCGGAGCGGCGCTCGCAGGCGATTCCGAAGGTGGTCGCACCGACCACGGCAATCACGACGAGGATCAAGTGGCGTCGCGCGGCGTGCGGCGCCGTGACCGTCCGACCGCCAACAGGGCGGCGAGCACCAGGACCACGCCAAGGAGCTGCAGCGGACTCGGAGACTCGCTGAAGATGAGCGCGGCGAGAGCCACGGAGCCGACCGGCTGCACGGTCAGCAGCACCGAGGTGAGCGCGGCCGGCAGGCGGGGGAGCGACGTCCCGATCAACAGCCACCCCAGCACCTGCGAGGTCAGGGCCAGCACGATCAGCCAGCCCGCGCTCGGCCAGGTTGGCACCAGGCGGGCGTCCCCGATCACCAGCCCGGCGGCGACACACAGTCCGCAGGCGACGGCCGTGGCGTCGAACAGCGGCCCGGCCGGCCGACGCAGGTCCGCGCCCCCCTGTCGCAGGAGCAGTAGGAATCCGACGTAGGCGACTCCGGCGCCCAGCCCGAAGAGGGTGCCGCGCGTGGGGTCCTGCCCGAAGGCGTGTTGCTCGAGCACGCCGGAGATCAACAGCACGCCGAGCAGCGACGCCGGAAGGGCGATCAGGACGCGTCGCCCCGGCGGCTCGGCGAGCAGTGCCCAGGCCACGAGCGGCACCAGTACCACCTGGATGTTGGCGAGCACCGTCGCCAGTCCGGCTCCTACATAGCGAATCGAGTTGTGCCACAGAAGCAGGTCGGCGGCGAAGAAGATGCCGGCGATCAGTCCCGCGCGGCGCTGGCGCCAGCTGCGCCGGCCAAAGCGCCGGTCTTCAATCACGGCCAGCAGCCCGAGCACCGGGAGCGCGTAGCCGCAGCGGAAGATCGCCGCGGTCGACGGCGAGGCGTGGCTCAAGCGGACGAGAATGCTCGAGAACGCGATCGTCACCGCCCCGAGAAGCGCGTAGACGGGGGCGTGGTCGCCGACCGGAGGCAGGCGAAGGCCGCCCCGGGCCCTCGGCGTCATCTCGGCGGGCGCGGGCTCGAGCACCGCGGTCACTTCGGTCTGGCGCGTGGTCACACTCTCGTCCTAGC
>JBAPXO010000072.1:0-5624 GCA_049284255.1 Solirubrobacteraceae bacterium
GTCGGGCACCCGCCGAGCGCCGGATGCATGAAATAGGTGTTGATGATCGGGATCGATCCGGGGTCGGCGGTCATGTTGTGGCAGAAGATCTTCTCCGCTTGGGCGAAAATCTTGCCCGGGCCACCCCCCTCGGAATAGATGCTGAAGCGCTGCGCTTCGGGTTCGGCGGCGATCTTGGACAGCTCGGCGATCTCGTGGGCGGCTCCCGCCGTTGCCGTCACCCTCGAGGCCAGGGGACCAAGGGAAAGCTGCTGGGCAAAGCTCGCCCAGGACTCGGCGTCGGGAAGTTTCTTGGCGTTGAGCCCAAGGAGCTGCGCGATCGCGCCCGCGGCGGACCCGTGGGCGGGACCGGGCACGAAGAAGTTGGCGCCGGTGAGCGGATTAGAGCCCGGGGCCGTCGGGAGATCCAGAGGATTTGACGGATCGCGCTGGGCCGGATAGGGCTCCGCGCACTGCTGCGCGTCGCCGGCGGCGCGGGCGGAAACGACGCGAGCCGATGCCCGCGGAACCCCATACATGCCGGCGAACAGGATCGCCGCCGCGGCCGTCGCTGACAGCGCCAACGCCAGGAGCCACCGGGGGCCCCGGATTGCGTGCAGGCCATACCCCACGACGGAGTCATCGCCGGTCCCGCGGCCAAACTTGAGTCAGCGTCCGTTGGCGTCCAGCCCGGTGGACGCTGCGAGCGCCCCGCTAGCGCCGCGGGCCGTCTCGGAGACCGCTGCTATAGCCTCGCCGTCAGTGTTTCCGGCGCGCGAGACCTCTACGAGGCGGACGGGCGCTCCATGACCAGCGCCGCTGACAGTGAGGGTCGCTGGAGCGGTCGCCGCCTGCACTTCGTCGGCATCGGCGGCGCCGGGATGAGCGGACTGGCACTGATCGCTCAGGAGCTGGGAGCCAGCGTCACCGGCTCTGACCGCGCCCCCTCCAGCTACACCGCCCGGCTCGCGGCCGCGGGCATACAGACGACGCTTGGCCACTCCGCCGCCAACGTGCCCGAGGGAGCCGAGGTCGTCTACTCCACGGCCATACCAGCCGACAATCCCGAGCGCCGAGCAGCCGCCCGGGAGCTTCACCGCGCCGATCTCCTTGCCGAGATCGCCGCGTTGCGGCGGTGCCTGGCGGTCACCGGCACCCACGGCAAGACCACGACCTCGGCGATGGCCGTCCACGCCCTGCGGGGCGCCGGAATGGACCCGTCCTACGTGATCGGCGGCGAACTGCGCTCCACGGGTTCAAACGCCGGCTGGGGCGCCGGGGAATGGATCGTCATCGAGGCCGACGAGTCCGATCGCTCGCTGCTCAAGCTCTCCCCCGAGATCGCCGTCCTGACCAACGCCGAGCTCGACCACCACTCGACCTACGCCTCCCGCCTCGAGCTCGACGACACGTTCGCGAGCTTCATGGCGCGCGCCGGTGACCGCGCCGTGGTCTGGGATCGCGCCGCCCTGCGTGCCCTGTGTCCACCCGGGGCGGTGGCCTACGACGCCCCGGACGTCGCCCTGCACGCGGGTGGCTCGACGTTCTCCTGGCGCGGGTTCGAGGTCGAGCTCGCGGTGCCCGGCGCTCACAACGCGATCAACGCCGCCGGGGCTCTGACCGCCTGTGCCCTGGCGGGCGCGCCTCCCGAACCGGCCGCAGCCGCCCTCGCCGACTTCGTCGGTGCCCGGCGCCGGCTGGAGCTCGTTGGGGAGACGGCAACCGGGGCCTTGGTGTATGACGACTACGCCCACCATCCCACTGAGGTGGCTGCGGCCATCGCCGCCGCGCGGACGCTGACCGCGCGTCGGCTGGTGGCGGTCTTCCAGCCCCATCTCTATTCGCGCACGCGCGCGCTCGCGCGCGGCTTCGGAGCTGCGCTCGCTGCCGCCGACGCGATCGTCGTGCTGCCGGTCTACCCGGCTCGCGAGCGCTCCGAGGACTTCCCCGGGGTCGATGGCCGGCTGGTGGCCGCCGCGGCCGCCGACGCGAGCGCCGGGCGAACGGTGGCTTGGCTACCCGGTTTCGAGCCCGCCGAGGCCTACCTGCGCGACTCCTTGGCCACCGGTGACCTGTGCTTGATGATGGGCGCTGGGAATGTCGATTCGCTCGCTCGCGCGCTCGCGGCCTGAAACTGCCGGTCAGCCAACTACCCTGGCGACGTCATGTCCGAGCTTCCCGAGGGCGTCCAGCGGGACTTCCCGCTGGCGCGGTTGACGACGATCAGGACCGGCGGTCCGGCCGAGCTGTTCGCCCGCCCCGGGACGGTGGCGGCCCTCCAGGAGCTCCTGGAATGGGCCGCGGGCGCCGGGCTCCAGGTAGGGGTCGTGGGCTCAGGGTCGAACCTCCTGATTGCGGACGCCGGCGTCCGCGGACTCGTACTCAAACTTGACCACGACCTCAGCAAGATCGAGCTGGACGGCACCCGCATCAACTGCGGCGGGGGCGCGCGTCTGCCCGCTGTCTCGGCGCAGGCCGCCCGGGCGGGGCTCAGTGGGATCGAGTTCGGGGTCAACATCCCCGGCACCGTCGGGGGCGCCGTGCGCATGAACGCCAACGCCTACGGCGGCGAGCTGGCAAGCGCGCTGGACTGGGTCGACATCGTCAGTGCCGCGGGCACCGAGCGCCGGACGCCCGATCAGCTCGGCTTCGCCTACCGGCATTCGGGACTGCGGGCGGGGGAGATCGTCGCCAGGGCGTCGTTCGCGCTCGCCCGCGCGGCCGCCGGGGAGGTCAAGGCCACCCTCGCCGAGATGCGCGGTCGCCGCCGCGCCGCCCAGCCCTCCGGGATCAAGACGTTCGGCTCGACCTTCAAGAACCCCGATGACCCGCGGGCGCAGGGGCGCAGCGCGGGCCAGCTGCTCGAGGCGGCCGGCTGCCGGGGGCTGCGGATCGGAGGGGCGGGCTTCTCGGCCAAGCATGCGAACTTCGTCGAGAATCGCGGTCAGGCGACGACCGCCGATGTGGTCGCTCTGATGGCCGAGGGCCGCCGCCGCGTCAAGGAGCGATTCGGAGTGACGCTGGAGCCCGAAGTGCAGGCGCTGGGCCCGGTCGAGTTTCCCAGTGACTGGGGACGCGGGTGAGTCGGTCGTCGGGCACCGTGCGCGACCGCGGCCTCCCAACAGGGGCGCGAAGCCGGGCGCGCCCTGGCAAGGCGCGCCGACGGACCCTGCGGGCCAGGCTCCCACGGCTGTCTCCGCGGGTCGTGATCGCGCTCGTGCTCGCCGTGCTGGCCCTGGGCGGGGCCTGGCTGTGGCTGCGCGACTCCCCGCTCGTCAGCGTGCACAAGGTGACGATCACCGGCGTCAGCGGACCCGATGCCGCCCAGATCCGCTCCGCGCTCGTCGCCTCGGGCAAGAGCATGACGACGCTTGACGTGCAGATGGGGCACCTGCGGACAGCGGTCGCGCCCTTTCCGGTGGTCAAGGCGCTGCACGTGAGCACCGACTTCCCCCATGGGCTGCGGATTGCCGTCGTCGAGCAGGTCCCGGTGGCCGTCGTGGTCGCCCCCGGGCGACGAATCAACGTGTCCGCCGACGGGACCCTGCTGCACGACGCCACGGCGAGCTCACCCCTGCCGGCGATCGACGTCAGCGTTGCCCCCGGCGGGACCCACCTGACGGGCCCGCCACGCCAGCAGGTGCAGCTGCTCGCGGCCGCCCCCTATCAGCTGCTGGCCAAAATCAGCCAGGTGTCGGACAGCGCCTCCCACGGCCTGATCGCCCAGCTGCGAAACGGACCGGTGATCTACTTCGGAGCTGCCGGCCGACTCGGCGCCAAGTGGAACGCGGCCGCTCAGGTTCTCGCCGACGGCGGCTCCGATGCCGCCGCCTACGTCGACGTCACCGACCCGGCGCGGCCGGCCGCGGGGGGTGGGACGCAGTCAAGCGCGGGCGCCGCGCAAGACGGAACCACGAGCTCGACGGCCGCGGGATCGAGCTCCACCGCGGCCACTCCAAGCGGAGGCTGAACCTCAGGTTGAAGGTTAGGCTGCTCGGCGGCTAACTCTCCGCGTTGATCGAGACTCCTGCAATATGCAACGATCATTGCGAGCGGCCGGGAAGCGTTGACTTCTCGCGCCTGCAGGGCATAACGTGCCAAACTTGGCCGCAGACAAAGGTCGGTCAGAAACTCTCAACCCTACCTAGAGGGTCGGACGAACACTCATGGAAAGCGGAAGTTACCTCGCAGTCATCAAGGTCGTAGGCGTCGGCGGCGGCGGCACCAATGCCGTCAACCGGATGATCGATGCCGGGCTGCGCGGAGTCGAATTCGTGGCTTGCAACACCGACGCGCAGGCGTTGGCGATGTGCGACGCCGATATCAAGCTCAACATCGGCCATGAGCTGACCAAGGGACTGGGCGCCGGAGCCAATCCCGACGTTGGCCACGGCGCCGCGGCCGAGTCG
Source organism: Solirubrobacteraceae bacterium (assembly GCA_049284255.1). GTDB lineage: Bacteria > Actinomycetota > Thermoleophilia > Solirubrobacterales > Solirubrobacteraceae > Palsa-465. The sequence continues at coordinate 4,389 of JBAPXO010000072.1, forward strand.
CGTGACGACATCAAGGAGGCGCTGAAGGGCGCCGACATGGTCTTCGTCACCGCCGGCGAAGGCGGCGGCACCGGCACCGGCGCTGCCCCGGTGATCGCGGAGATCGCCAAGAACGAGATCGGTGCCCTGACCGTGGGCGTCGTCACGAGGCCGTTCGCGTTCGAGGGCACCCGCCGGGCCCAGCAAGCTCAGGAGGGCATCCAGCGCTTGCGTGAGAACGTCGACACGCTGATCGTGATCCCCAACGAGAAGCTGCTGGCGATCGTCGAGCGACGGACCACGATCCTCGATGCCTTCCGCGAGGCCGACAACGTCCTGCGCCAGGGCGTCCAGGGGATCACCGACCTGATCACCATCCCCGGCCTGATCAACCTCGACTTCGCCGACGTGCGCACGATCATGCACGAGGCGGGGAGCGCGCTGATGGGGATTGGTACCGCCGCCGGCGAGAACCGCGCCGCCGAGGCCGCAAAGCTGGCGATCTCCTCGCCGCTGCTCGAGGAATCGGTCGAGGGGGCGATGGGGATCCTGCTCAACATCACAGGCGGCCACGACCTCGGGCTGTTCGAGGTCAACGAGGCCGCCGAGATCGTCCAGACCGCCTCCGATTCGGACTCCAACATCATCTTTGGGGCGGTCATCGACGACGCGCTCGGGGACGAGGTTCGGGTCACGGTGATTGCCACCGGCTTCGATCACGGGCCCAGCAGTCCCACCAACGCCCGTGAAACGACGCGCCGCGAGCGTCGCGACCGTGACGTCACGATGGATGATCGCCAGCGCACATCGCTGGAGATCTCCGACGACGACATTGACATCCCGTCGTTCCTGAAAGACCGGTAAGCGGTGTAAAGGGCCGCGGGCCACGGTCGGAGGGTCGGCCGGAGTCGCTAGCCTGCCGGGAGTGACTCCCGTCGCCGAAACGCTGCGCCGCAGCCCGCTGCACGACCGCCACCTCGCCGCGGGCGCCCGGATGGTGCCGTTTGCGGGCTGGGAGATGCCGGTTCAGTACGACGGGATAAAGGCCGAGCATTTGGCCGTGCGCAACGGCGTCGGCACGTTCGACGTCTCGCACATGGGCCAGATCGAGACGCGCGGTCCCGACGCCGAGGCGCTCCTGCAGCGCCTGCTGTCAAACGACGTGCGGCGCATGCCCGAAGGCGGGGCCCAGTACAGCGTCCTATGCACGCCCGAGGGCGGCATCCTCGACGACCTGTTCACCTATCGCTTGGCCGA
>JBAPXO010000073.1:0-4165 GCA_049284255.1 Solirubrobacteraceae bacterium
CGGCCAGGCCGGAGACGTCCGATGACGCCGGAATTGCCAATGAAGCGTTTTATGGTGTACATCTGCGTACTTGCCGGCGCCGTCGCCATGCCCTCGGGCGCGCTGGCCGCGGGGTCCAAGGCCGTTCACGGCTCGATCACCGGCAAGATCAACTATGTGGGCGCGTCCACGCTCACCATTCAGACCGGCGGCCGGATGATCGGCGTCATCAACGCGCTGACCCGGAGCGCCAACGCGATCACCGGTAAGGAGTTCCCCTACGTCTACGGGGGCGGTCACGGCGAGGCCGGCGTGCCCAGCATCGGTATCCGTGGGCCCGGCTACAACGGGCGGCGGATCGGCTATGACTGCTCAGGATCGGTGGCCGCGGTGCTCGCGGGCGCCGGACTGTGGGCGCCGGGCAGCGGCGTGCCCAACGACGCCGGGATCATCGCCCAGCTCCTGCACGAGAAGCTGATCGCCCGCGGTCCGGGCAAGGCTCCGAACGAGGTCAACCTGTACGACAACCCCGGCGTCCACATCTTCATGAACATCAACGGTCGCTTCTTTGGCACCTCCGACGGGGGCGGCGGCAACCCCAAGGGCGGGCCGACCTGGCTCGACGACGGCGCGCCCGACTCCTTCACCTTCAAGCGCTACCACTTCCTCCCCAGGGTGCTCAAGAACAAGACGAGCTACGGCCACAGCTTCACCTTCCAGACGGCCTCGTCCCCCAGCCTGGTCACCGGCGCCGAGAACGGCGACAAGGTCACGGTCACCTACTCCGAGACCAAGACCGGGAGCATGACCGCCCGCGCGATCCAGTACGCCGGCGCGGTCACGACGACGGGCACGGTGACCTCGGTGGCTCCGGACGGCTCCTCGGTGACGCTCCAGACCCCGACCGGCCAGACGCTCACGCTCTCGACCTCGCTGGTCACGACGCTGATCGACGGGCTCGAAGTCGGCGACGGTGTGCAGGTCACCTACAGCACCGACCCGGCCGGCCTGCTCGTCCCCCACGCCCTTCAGATCCTCAGCGAGCCCAGCCCCCCGCAGCCGACGCAGTCCTATCCCTCGCCCGGCGGCTGGTCGGGCCAATCCTCAGGTCGCTGAGCACCCCGCCGGTCCTCCCGTCGCTGAGGACCCCGCCGGTCTCCCGTAGCCGCGGAAGGGCGTGACGCCGCCCCCAAGCGGACACTTCTGATCACGGAAAGGCTTCGATCTGTCAGCGAGATCAGAAGTATCCGTCTCGCGGACACTTTTGATCTACGTCGAGCGATCAGCGCGTTGCGAGATCAGAAGAGCCCGATTTTGTGAACGGCCTGCGACGGCTAGCCCCGCGGCGTATCGTGCAGATGGTGGTGGGACCCGGCGCTGATGCTCGACGATCACCGCCCCGGTGAGCAGCTATGACGCGATCGTCGTCGGAGCCGGGCACAACGGCCTGGTGGCGGCGACCATGCTGGCCCGCTCGGGCCGGCGGGTGCTCGTTCTCGAGCGCGGCGACCACGTCGGGGGAGCCGCGGTCTCCGAGGCGCCGTTTCCCGGCATTGACGCCCGCATCTCGCGCTACTCCTACCTGGTCAGCCTGTTCCCCAAGCCGTTGCTCCAGGAGCTCGGCATCAACGTCGAGCTGCGCCGCCGGCGGGTGTCCTCCTACACGCCGTGGGGGGACGCCGGCGTGCTGGTCGGCGATGACGGCTCCCGGACGCGCGCCTCGCTGCAGCGGACCATCGGCGACGACACGGAGGCCGAAGCTCTCGAGCGCTTCGGGGCTCTGACCGCGAAGATCGCGCAGCGCACCTTCGCGACGATGACCGAGCCGCTGCGCTCGCGGGAGGCGTTCCGCGGGTTGGTCGGCGACGACGACGCCTGGAACGCGATCTTCGAACAGCCCCTGTCCGGGGTGCTCGAGCGGACCTTCGAGAGCGAAGTCGTCCGGGGGATCGTGGCCACCGATGCGCTGATCGGCACCTTCGCCGGGGTCGACGACGCCGGGCTACTGCAGAACCGCTGCTTCCTCTATCACGTGATCGGCAACGGCACCGGGCATTGGGACGTTCCCGTGGGCGGCATGGGGGCGCTCACCCAGGGGCTTGCCGCCGCCGCTCGTGGTGCCGGCGCGGAGCTGCGCCTGGCGACGGCGGTGACCGGGATCGAGGCCGACGGTGGGCGCGTCTCGGTGCAGACCGCCGGCGGGGAGTTCTTCGGGGCGCGCCACGTCCTGGCCAACGTGGCGCCGGCGGTCCTCGGCGAGCTGATCGGTGACCCGGGGCCTACCCACCCCCCTGAGGGGTCACAGCTCAAGCTCAATCTCCTGCTGCGCCGCCTCCCGCAGCTCAAGGACTCGGGGGTCATGCCCGAGGAGGCGTTTGCGGGCACCTTCCACGTCAACGAGGGCTACGCCCAGCTCGCCCGCGCCTACGCGCAGGCCGCCGCCGGCAAGATCCCCGAGCGGCCGCCGTGCGAGGCCTACTGCCACTCGCTGACCGATCCGAGCATCCTCGGACCAGAGCTGCGAGCCTCCAGCGCGCACACCCTGACCGTCTTCGGCCTGCACATGCCGGCCCGGCTGTTCCGCGATGACCACGATGCCGCCAAGCGCGCGGCCATCTCGGCGACGCTCGCCTCGCTGAACTCAGTCCTCGCCGAGCCCATCGAGGACTGCCTGCTGAGCACGCCCGACGGAGGGCTATGCCTGGAGGCGCGTACTCCGATCGAGATCGAAGCCGAGCTCGGGATGCCCGGCGGGCACATCTTCCACCGTGACCTCTCGTGGCCGTTTGCCGAATCCGAGGACGAGGTCGGCCGGTGGGGCGTCGAGACCGAGCGCCCCAACGTCTGGATTTGCGGCGCCGGGGCGCGGCGCGGCGGTGGGGTCAGCGGCATCCCCGGGCACAACGCGGCGCGCGCGGTGATCGAGGCCGATGGCTAGCCGCGCCGCGGACGCTCTGAGGGTCCTGCGCGGTCTTGACCCTCTCCATCCTCGGGGGCTCGCCTGACCAGGATCGACTCGTCGGCAAACACGGCGCGCACCTCAAGGTGGCCGCCCAGCGCCTCGACATACCGGGCGAGGCTGGCAAGGTAGAGGTCGCTGGCCTCTACGGCCTCGGTGGCATCGTCGAGGGCGCCGGCGTCGAGCGCCTCGTCGATCCTGGCCTGGGTCTCACCGCGGCGCGCCCGGACCCGCGCGATCCGCTCCTCAGCCTCCATCAGCCGCGCGTAGACCGCGACCCTTGCCTCATTCAGAGGCCTCTGCCCTCGGATCGTCTTCCAGCTCTTCGTGGGTTCGGACGCCAACTTCCCTCCTTTCCCGAGTCTCGCATGTACTTGTCAAAGCGCTCGTCGGCTCGCTTGATGTTGCGTTGGTACCAGCCCTTCCAGTCGCCGGTCTTGTCCCCACCGACGAGCACGACCGCTCGGCGCTCAGAGTCGAACGCGAACAGGGCCCGGAGGTGGCCTCCACGTGACCGCAGCTCCTTCATTTTGTGATGGCGTGAGCCCTTGATCCGGTCGGCGCGGGGGCGGCCGAGCGTCGGCCCCTCCTCTTCGAGGCGGTCAAGCACGACTCCGATCCGGTCTGCGTCCCGAGATGAAAGCCCCATGTACCACCGTTCGGCCTCCACGGTGAACCTGATCTCCCAGGACGACTCGGGCGGTGGCTTCGCGGCCGACGCGGTTCCCATGCATGTCAGAGCCTCAAGACGCCCACGATTCGCCCCGGGTCACTCGACGTGGGTCACTTAACGTGACCATTTGTCCCGAAAAGTGACCCAGGTGAGCTGGGCCGCGGGTGCTGGCAACCGGCAGCGGCAAACCACCGCAAAACCTCGGACGCGCGTTCTTGCGCATTTCGACGCCAAGTAGAACAATCTCGCGCATGACCAACATCACGCTCATCGGCGCGGGCAGCGTCGAGTTCACGAGGATCCTGCTCGCGGACCTGATCGAGTTCCCCGAGCTCGCCGGCTCCACGATCACGCTGCACGACATCGATTCCGAGCGGCTGGCCACGGCCGAGCAGATCGCCAAGTACACCAATCAGGCGACCGGATCCCAGCTTCAGATCCGAGCCCACATCGATCGGCGGGCCGCGCTCGAGGGCGCGGACTATGTCGTCAACGAGATCCAGGTCGGCGGCTTTGACGCCACCCTACGGGACTTCGAGATCCCCAAGAAGTAC
>JBAPXO010000074.1:0-4574 GCA_049284255.1 Solirubrobacteraceae bacterium
GCGATGACCTCGGCCACCTTCTCAGGACCGCCGATGTTCCCGGGGTTCAGTCGCACGCAGTGCGCCCCAGCTTCCAGGGCCTTGATCGCCAGCGTGTGATTGAAGTGAATGTCGGCGATGATCGGGATCGGCGACTGCGCGATGATCTCGGGCAGCACCGCAACGTCCTTCTCCCGCGGCACCGCGACGCGCACGATGTCGGCGCCGGCCTCGGCAACCCGCTGAATCTGGGCCATCGTCGCCAGCTTGTCCGCCGTTTCGGTCTTGGTCATCGTCTGGACGGCGACCGGCGCGCCGCCGCCGATCGGCACCGAGCCGACCTGGATCTGACGCTCTGAGGACATGACCTGAGTGTAGAGCGGTCCTCCGCGTCCCCGCCGAGGCGGCGCGAGGGCACTACTGAGCCGGTGGGGCCCCGCCAGGATCCTGGTCTTGTGCCTCAGCAGGCGCCGAGCTCGGATCCCCTCCGCCGGACCCGCTCGGTGGCTCGGCGGCCGGGCCGGGCCGACCACTACCTGGCAAGCCGGCTGCGGCCGGGCCGCCCTGCCGGCGCCGGATCGCGAGCGTCCCGAACGTAACCGCCGCGAGGATCAGGATCACGAGGATCACGATCACCGGAGTCGGTAGGAACGATCCTCCAGAGCTCTTGCCCGAGCCACCGGTGTAGGTGCCAGTCTTGAGCGCCGCCACCATCGCTTGGCTGAGGACGTCGTAGCAGTTGGTGTACTCCTTGATGCTCGAGGGCAGCGTGGCCCGGGCGTGGCGCAGCTCCGCCAGGGTGTATGTGTGCGTCAGCCGGCCGTTGGTGGAGCAATCGGTGATCGCCGGATCGTTGGTCGCCGTCGCCGACGGCACCGCCACAGCCGCGACCGTGAGCGTGGTTAGCGCGCACACCAGCGCGAGGAGCCTCACAAGCCTTCTCATCGAGGGCAAGCTTATGCTCCAGAGGACGCGAGCGGGGCGAGGCGTCGTGGCGCAACCGAACCTTCACGCGCGCACCGTGATCGGAGATCTCGACGGCTCGGTCAACATCTCGGTCCGCTAGCCTGGCCGCGGTCCTGTTTCGCTTAGGCAACCGCCGCGCGGGCGGCGCAACTCTCAACGCCTGGAGCTGTTATCCAAACCATGCCCAAACCTTCTCTGCCTAGCATCCTGCGCCGCCGGCCGTTGATCGCGGCCCTCAGCGCGATCGTCGCCGTGGTCAGCCTGTCTGCGCTCCCCTCGGCCGCCAGCGCCTCGCATTCGCAGCTGTCGATGATCCAGGACTACAGCGCGCTGAACCCGGACCCGAGTGCCGCGGACCAGACGCTGGTGCAGTTCCGCACCCTCGGGGCCAATGCCATCCGCGTGATCGTCCCGTGGGCGACGATCGCCCCAGATCCCTCCAAGACCAAGAAGCCGTCGTTCAATGCGACCGATCCCAACGCGTACTCCGCGTCGGCTTGGGCGCCCTTCGACAACCTCGTCCGCGAGGCGCACACGCTCGGCTTGAAGGTCGATCTCACCGTCACCGGCGGCGCCCCCCGGTGGGCTGAGTCTGGCAACCCCGCGCGTCCGGTTGCCGAGAACATCCTCGACCTCGCATGGAAGCCCAAGGCGGCCGACTACGGCCAGTTCATGCGCGCCGTGGGCACGCGCTACGACGGGCATTTCACTCCCAAGGGGTCATCCTCGGCGCTTCCGGCAGTCCGCTTCTGGGCGATCTTCAACGAGCCCAACTTCGGCGAGGATCTCGGTCCTCAGGCCCTCGGCGGCTCAAAGGTCGCCTACGCGCCGATGCTCTACCGCAGCCTCGTCAATTCCGGCTGGAGCGCGCTGAAGGCGACCGGCCACGGCCACGACACGATCCTCATCGGTGAAACCGCCGCGCGTGGCCTCCAGGGCGGCCGGTACCCCGGCAACTACAGCCAGACCAAGCCGCTGATCTTCATCCGCGATCTCTACTGCCTGAGCTCCAGCTACAAGCAGCTGCGAGGCAAAGCGGCCAAGGGCATCGGCTGCCCGACGAACGCCGCCGGCTCACGCCGGTTCCGCAGCCAGAACCCCGGGCTCTTCAATGCCAGCGGCTTCGGCGACCACCCGTACCCGGGCAACGGGTCGCCCGTCACCGACGGCAAGAGCGACCCCAACTACGCCGCCTTCCCGGATCTGGGCAGGCTTGAGCAGTCTCTTGACCACGTCAACCGGGTCTACGGATCGCGAAAGCACTACTCGATCTACAACGACGAGTACGGCTACATCACCGACCCGCCCAACAAGACGCGGGTCCCCACAGGCGGTCACTACGTCTCTCCGGCGCTCGCTTCTTACTACATCAACTGGGCTGAATACCTCAGCTGGAAGAGCTCCCGGATCGCCAGCTACATGCAGTACCTGATCAAGGACCCGCCGCTCGGCGCCGGGACGTTCGCCGGCTTCACGAGCGGCATTGAGACCTCCACCGGCCAGGAGAAGGCCGACTACGCCGCCTACCGCTTGCCGCTGTACATGCCGAAGCTGTCGTTCTCCCACACCACCAACGCTGAGGTGTGGGGCGATGTCCGCCCGGCCCCGTTCATGCAGTCCGATGGGCACGGGCCCCAGTCGGTGGCGATCCAGTTCAACGGCACCACCGTGCAGACGGTCAAGCCGGGAGCCGGCGGCTACTTCGACGTGCACATGAAGTTCGCTCAGAGCGGCACCGTCCGTCTCGCCTACACCTATCCGGCGTCAGATCCGTTCCTGACCCCGGGAGTGGCGGGCACGACGGTCTACAGCCGTGACGTGGCGATCAAGGTGCATTAGCAGGCTCCGGGTCATCAGGGACACCAAGCTGAATTAGACCCCCGGCCATCGGGGATACTGAGAGGACGATGCCGTCCGGCTCGTCTGACCTGATCGCCCGTCTGGAGCAGATATGTGGTCGTGAGTTCGTGCTGGCTCACCGGCACGAGCTCGCGACCTATCGCTCCGACGGGCTGCTGCACTACCGCCAGATCCCGATCGCGGCTGTCCTGCCGGGCACCGCCGAGCAGGTCGCGCAGGTGGTCCGGGCGTGCTCGGAGGCCGAGGTGCCGTGGGTTGCGCGCGGCGCCGGCACCGGACTCTCCGGGGGTGCACTACCTCACTCCGAGGGGATCCTGATCGTCCTCTCGCGCCTGCGCCGGATCGTGTCGGTCGATCTCGACGACGGCCGGGTCGTGGTCCAGCCGGGGGTCACCAACCTTGCGGTCTCGCGCGCGGTCTCCCCCACCCATTTCTACCCGCCCGATCCCTCCAGCCAGATCGTCTGCTCGATCGGGGGAAACGTCGCCGAGAACTCGGGCGGCGCTCACTGCTTCAAGTACGGCTTCACGACTAATTACGTGATCGGGCTCGAGGTCGTCCTGGCGGACGGCTCGATCGTCAACATGGAGCGCGACGCGCCCGGTTATGACCTGCTGGGGGCGTTCGTGGGCTCCGAGGGCACGTTGGGCGTCGCCACCGAGATCACCCTCCGCGTCCTTCCTGCGCCCGAAAGCGTGCGGACCATGCTCGCGTTCTTCGCCGACACCGGATCCGCCGGAGATGCGGTCACAGCGATCGTCGACGCCGGGATCATGCCGGGAGCGATCGAGATGATGGACCGGCTGTCGATCGAGGCGGCCGAGCAGGCGACCGGCGCCGGCTATCGCCGCGACGCCGGAGCGGCCCTGGTGATCGAGCTCGACGGGCCTCGGGAGGAGTGCCTGGCCGGTCTGGAGCGTCTCACCCGGCTGTGCGGCGATGCTGACGCCCTCGACGTGCGCATCGCCCAGAGCGAGGCCGAGCGCGAGCTCATCTGGCGCACGCGCAAGGCCGCCTTTGCCGCGATGGGCCGCATCGCACCCGCCTACTACGTCCAGGACGGGGTCATCCCGCGGACCCGTCTGACCGAGGTGCTGCGCCGGATCGACGAGCTCGCGCGTGACTACGACCTCCGCGTCGCCAACGTCTTTCACGCCGGCGACGGCAATCTGCATCCGCTCGTCTGCTACGACTCCGGGCGCGAGGGCGAGGCCGAGCGCGCCGAGGAGCTCTCAGGTCTGATCGTCAAGGCGTGCGTCGACGCCGGAGGGTCGATTACCGGTGAGCACGGTGTCGGGGTCGACAAGAAGGCCTACATGCCCTCGATGTTCGAGGAGCCGGATCTCGATGCGTTTCAGCGTCTGCGATGTGCCTTCGATCCTCGGGGCCTGGCCAACCCCGGCAAGGTGATGCCGACCCCGAGGCTGTGCGGCGAGGTTCCGGGCCCCTATCGCCAACACCCCCTCGAACGCGCCGGCGTGGCGGAGCGCTTCTAATGGCAACCGCAACCCGCGAGGCCCCAAGCACGTTCGAGGACGCCGCCCTCGTGCTCTCCGAGGCAAGCGTCGCGGGGAAAACGGTGCGGATCGTTGGCGCGGGCACCAAACTGCACTGGGGAAATGCCGGTGCCGAGGCCGACCTTGAGCTCCACACCTCGGGCCTCGACGAGATCGTCGAGCACAACGCCGGCGATCTGACGGCGACGCTCCAGGCCGGGGTTCCAGTCGCGCAGGCCCAGCGGACCTTCGCGGCTGCCGGCCAGATGCTCG
>JBAPXO010000075.1:0-3257 GCA_049284255.1 Solirubrobacteraceae bacterium
GAATAAGGTTGGCCACTTGCACTGCGTCAGGCTCGCCCCGCTGCAGACCGATCGAGACGTAGGGCAGCGGCGAGAAACGTGGCAGTCATGCCGATCTCTTACCGGCTCCTGGTCGACCGGTTTCGTCCTGGTTGCCGGCCAGCGCCATGAGGGTCGGTCAGTCTACTCCGACCTCGACACACCGCAACGGATATGACGCCCGAGCTTGGCCTGCAAACACCGAAGCCCTCGTGCTGCATGAATCGGCATGTCGCCGGCCGCGGTTGCGCGGGCATCTCGCCTATCAGGGCGCCGTCTGATGCGAGGATCTCCTCGGATACCCCCGGGAGCGTCGACGGGCGCGGAGGTGAGATTCACACATCTGCACGCTAGCTCGGCGTCTTGAGGGCGACGAAGGCCGGCGCCGGGCGTGCGGCCGACTTCGGCTACATCCGCGGCCGACTTGTGGCCGACCCGCCCGGACGACGCGTGGAAATGCGACATTCCTTCGTGCGAGAGCTGCGAAGCTTCGCACCGCAAAAGACCTGCAGCGGGGCGAAGATCCGGGACCTTCGCACCCGCTGTAACTAGTGGAGACGGCGGGAATTGAACCCGCGTCCGCAGTTGCGTGAATGGTGGCTTCTACGAGCGTAGCCGGCACTCTGATCTCGTCCCCCGCTCGCCTCGCCGGCCGGGTTGTGGGGGACCAGCTCCAAAAGATGTCCCCGGATCGGCTGGAGCGGGCCTCACCGGGTAAGCCTGCTATGTGATCCCGGCGACTCCGCCACAGGCGAGCCAGAGACCGGGACGCTCACGGCTTAGTGCTTAGTGACTAAGCGGCGAGCGCGTACTCGTGAGAGTCCGCACTTATTGTTTTCCCGGGTGTTTTACGAGGCCGCCCGGGACCTCGACTCGCAACCACCCCCACGAAGCCAACCACGTCGAAGCCTGTCGTCCCCGGAAGGTGTTACCGCTCTCAGTATAGACCCGGGCTGAGGAGGCTGGACGGGCCTCCAGCTGGTGCCAGACGCCTCCCACGGCCGCCCCGGCTCGCCGCGCCAAAAAGCGCGCGGATAAGACCTCCATAAGAACCCCCACGGGCCTGCGAGAATCGTGGGCGGGAAACCATGGAACACACCGCCCCACCTCTGCCCGAGCCCGCTCCCGGCTCGCGGCTGGGCGCCCCTCAGAAGACGGGCATCGAGCCCGAGCCTGATCACCCGCCGACCTGGCCCACCCAGCCCTCGCGAGAATCCTTTTTCAAGCGACGGATCGCACCCGTGGGCGCGGCCCTCGTCGCCCTGCTCACCAAGATCAAGGCGATCCTGCTGCTGCTTGGCAACGTCAAGCTCCTGGTCACCGCGGGCTCGATGCTGGTTTCGGTCGCCGCCTACGCCGCCATCTGGGGCGTGCCGTTTGCGATCGGGTTCGTGGTCCTCATCTTCGTCCACGAGATGGGCCATGTCATCGCCCTGCGGCGGGAAGGCATCCGCGCCAGCGCGCCGATGTTCATCCCCTTCCTCGGCGCCGTGATCAGCGCCCGATCGCTGGGCGACAACGCCGCCGCCGAGGCGCGGGTCGGCCTCGCTGGCCCGATCACCGGCACGATCGGGTCGGCGGTCTGCCTGATCGTCTGGCAGGTCACCGGACACGACTTCTGGCGTGCCCTCGCCTTCACCGGGTTCTTGCTCAACCTGTTCAACCTGCTGCCCGTCGTTCCGCTTGACGGCGGACGTGCGATGGCCGCCATGGCCCCGTGGATGTGGTTCCTCGGGTTCGCCGGGATGATCGCCCTGCTGATCATCTTCCCCAACCCGATCCTCCTGATCATCGTCGTGTTCGCCGCGATCGAGACCTATAAGCGCTGGCAGCAGCGCCGGGCCGGGGGTGCCCGTCAGGAGGCCTACTACCGGGTCAGGCCCCGTGACCGGTGGCTGATCGCCGGCGTCTACCTGTCGCTGATCGCCCTGCTGGTCGTCGGCATGGACGCCACGCACCTCGCGCGCACCCTCGGCTGAGACCGAGGAGGCTTCTGGAAGTTAATTGGCAATATCGCAATTAACTTCCAGAGTTCCCGCCCGCCGGACGGCTGATGTCCTCGCAGAGGCCGCTACCGGCCAGAGATCAGCGGCCGGCTACTCGTAGTAGCGGTCGCGCGGGTGACGTGCCACCGGCTCGGTGCGCCGCGCCCAGAAGATCGTGTAGAAGACCGACAGGATCAACCCGATGATCCCCACGATCAGGAGCACGGTCCCCGCCGTCTGGATGTTGAACCCGCTGACGTGCGCGGTCACGGCCCATCGGAGGATGGCGCCGACGGCGATCAGGAGTATGGAGGTGCCGATGGTCATGACTGCGGTGCTACCCGGTGGGACACCGGGCGACGCACTCTACTTCGACGCGGGAGCTCAGCGCCCCACCTCTCGCAACTCTCGTTGCACGTCGCGCGCCATATCGCGCTTGCGAATCGACTGGCGCTTGTCGAACAGGTCCTTGCCCTTGGCCAGCGCGATCTCGACCTTGGCCCGCGAGCGCGGCCCTGAGAAATACAGCCGCGTCGGTATCAGCGTCAGTCCACGCTCGTTGGTGCGCACCTCGAGGCGCTCGATCTCACGACGGTGCAGCAGGAGCTTGCGCGGGCGCTCGGGATCGTGGTTCTCCCGGGAGGCCGGCCCGTAGGGCGGGATGTACAGGCCGATCAGCCAGACCTCGCCGTCGCGGATCGTCGCGTAGGCGTCCTTGATCTGCGCCTTGCCGTCACGCAGTGACTTGACCTCGGTGCCCGTGAGCACAATCCCGCATTCGAAGCGCTCGAGCAGGTTGTACCGGTAGGAGGCCTGCCGGTTTGTGGCCACGTCGCCCGCGGCTGCCTTGCGTTTCTTTCCCTTGGCCATAGTCGCGTCACTCCCCGGAGACGTCTGCCGGGAGCAGATCCACCCTACCCCTCGCGGCGTCGATGCGGCCAACGCGCACCTTGATCGGGTCGCCGAGCCGGAGCATCCCGCCGTTGCGGGTGCCCACGAGCATCGTCGCCTCCTCGTTGAGCTCCCACCAGTCGCCGCCCAGCCGCCGCACCGGAAGCATTCCCTGAAACTGCATCCCCTCTCCGAAGGCCACGAACGCCCCAGCTCCGATCAGGCCGACCACTTCCCCGTCGAACCCGGCGTCGCGATCGGACTCGCGCATGACGCTCTCGAGCAAGAAGCAGCGAGCGACGTCGTCGGCGTCACGCTCGATCGTCATCGCTTCGCGCTCACGCGTCGAGGTCCACGGGCCGG
>JBAPXO010000076.1:0-9331 GCA_049284255.1 Solirubrobacteraceae bacterium
GCTCCCCGCTGCGCACGCGAGCCTCTCCGAGCTCCAGGAGCAGGTCGCACCGGCGACGCCGGTCATCGGGAGCCGAGCGCTCCAGTACCTCGAGCGCCCGGGCATAGTGGTCGGCGGTCTCCTCGTAGGCGAGCATCGCCTTGGCCGCCTCGCCCGCCCGCACGGCGTACCGGATGGCGCGCTCGGCGTCCTCCACGGGCGCGGCCCGCGTGAAGTGATGAGCGAGAGCGCTGAGGTGCCGGCTGTTCTCCTGCTCCTCGAGCGCGACGCCGACCCGGCGGTGCAGGCTGCGCCGGCGGTTGGAGGACATGCCCTCATACAGCGTCTCGCGAATCAGAGCATGCGAGAAGCTGTAGAGCCCATGATCGCCCGGCGCCTCGATGACCAGCCCGGCGTTCAGCACCGCCTCCAGCGCACCCAGGAACGCTTCCTCGTCGAGATCGACGACCCGTTCCAGGAGCGCGCTATCGAAGTCGCGGCCGATCACTGCGGCGACGCGCAGCCATTCGATGGTGGCGTAGTCCAGTCGTTCCAGGCGCCGCGTGATGACGTCACGGACATCCTCGGGCAATCCGACTCGTTCGAGCTCACGAGCCCCGGCCTCGTGTGACCGGACGCCGGAGTCCAGGAGGTGGCGGACGATCTCCTCGATGAAGAACGGGTTGCCCTCGGTCTCGGCAGAGAGCGCCTGCAGGAACGCCAGCGAGGGCGTGCCGCCCGCACGCAGGCGCACCAGCTCCATCGCGTCCGCGCGCGGCAACCCGGTGAGCTCCAGTCCGATCATCAGCCGGTCGCGGCGCAATCCGGCAAGCGTGGCGTCAAAGCCGTCGTTCCAGCGATCGGCCTCGCGGTAGGCACCGAGCACCGACAGGCCGCTCGCCTGCGGCGCACGCGCCAGGTGGCGCAAGAGCAGGAGCGTGGGGCGATCTGACCACTGGACGTCATCGAGCACGAGCACGAGCGGAACGTTGGCCGCGATCTCCCCCAACAGCCCGGCCACCGCCTCGAACAGGCGGTAGCGATCTGTTTCGGGATCGCCGGGCTCACGCGGTGGGAGCTCGGGCAGACGTCGGCGCAGCTCCGGGATCAGGCGAGCGAGCTCGGCGCCGTGCTCGCGGACGAGTGCCCGCAATTCGTCGAGCGGCGCACTGCGGACGTAATGTCCGAGCGCCTCCAAGAACGGCTGGTAGGGGACGAGCGTCGCCTCCGGCGAGCGGCCGGCGAGCACGATTGCGCCCGCGGCGTGCGCACGCAGCGCGGCCTCAGCCATCAGCCGTGTCTTTCCGATCCCGGCCTCACCTGAGACCAGCAGCACGCGCGGGCGCTCATCGCCCCGCTCGGCTACGGGGTCGCGGTGCGCTTGCGCCGCCGCCAGCCATTGCGCGAGCACGGTCAACTCGTCCTCGCGACCCACGAGCGCCGGCGACCCTCTGATCTGGAGCTCGGCCGGGAACTCGATCGCGGTCGTGCCCCCCGGCCGGGCATCGCCCCCGAGGGGGCTGCGCGGGACTGGCGGTCGTCCGCCAGGCGACAGCAGGCGCTCGTGCACGGCCATCGCCTCGGGTGACGGAGACGTGCCGAGCTCCTCACGCAGCAGCGAGCGCAGCCGTTCGAACACGCGCAGGCCCTCGGCGATGTTGCCCTGGCTCTCGAGCGCCTGCATCAGCAGGACGTATCCGGATTCCCGGTAGGGCTCAGTCTCGATCAGCGCCCGAGCGGCGCGTTCCACCGAACCCAGCTGGGTGCCGCCTAGGCTAAGCCCGGCTCGCCCCACCACCTCGAGCGCCTGCAGCCTGATGTCGGCCAGCTCGCGCCGACGACTCTCCAGCCAGGTGGCGGCGGCGCCGGGCAAGAGCCCCCGGCCGGCGATGTTGAGCGGGACCTGGGCGAGCGCCCAGGCCGCTCTGGCATCGCCCCGCTCCAGCGCCTGCTGGGCTCGCTGGGCCTCGGCGACGGCCGCCTCGACGTCGATCCAGGCAGGCTCGGGAAGCTCGAGGATGAGCTCGTCGCGGCCCACCAGGACGTCGGCACCGACCGCTGAGCGCAGTCGCGAAAGCAACGTCCGCAGGGCGCCGTCCTGGGACTGGGGCGCCTGGTGGGGCCACAGTGCCCCGATGAGCTCCTCGCGCCCGACGACCCGTTCCCGACTGAGCACCAGGTAGGCGAGCAGCAGCGGAACCTGCTTGCCCCGGAGCTTTTCGACCAGCTCGACGCCGTCAAGCTCCACTGACAGGCGTCCACAGAGCTGGACCCGAGTTCTCTCACTCGACGTGGCGGGGCCGGGCAACGTTATGGAAACGTATCGCCAACGGTCCTTTGAAACGGTCTGCTCCGTGGTCACCGGGGGCCACACGCGGCGCTCCAGTCGGCGCGCCGCACCGGCTGAGTCGTGCGACCGAGGATGGAATGACCCCGATCAACGAAGAGCACAGCAGGATCGCCTATTGCGAGTGCGGGGCGCAACTCGTGGGCGACTCCAAGGAGGAGCTCTTCGACGCGACCCAGGCCCACCTCGCGCATCACCACCCCGAGCTCTTGGGGGCAATCGGGCTCGACGTGGTGGCGCAGATGGCCGAGGAACGTCCGGGGGCAATCAGCGCCTGAGGCGGGCGGCGTGCAGACCGCCGCCCGCCGAGGCGTTGTCAATTTGCGCAGTGGCCGGTCGCGACGTACCCGGGCCTGGCCTTCGCCTTGGCCAGCGCCGAGCGCACCAGCGAGTTGGGAACCGCAAAGCCGCCGTCACGGGTAGTCCCCGTCAGCGCCGCGAATACCGTCGCCTCGACCTGACCGTGGCCGTTGACCATCGGGCCGCCTGAGTTTCCAGGCCGTACCCGGCCGCGCAGCGCCGTGATGCTCCGGACAACGTGCCCCTCGCCGTAGGCGTCCTGGGTGTTGACGGTCTCAGTCTGGCCGATCCTCCCCGCGACAGCGTCGAAGTTCCCGTCGAGCGGATATCCGAGGATCGCTGCCGCGGTCCCGGGCTTGCTGTCGCCCGCGAGCGAGAGCGGGTGCAGCGGGAGATCACGCACGCGCAGAACCGCGATGTCGTTGCGCGGATCGAACTCGACGGCCTGTGCCGGAAGCCCCGATCCCGTGCCGTCGATCTGCACCTCGGTGTCACTCTCGCCGGCGACGACGTGCGCATTGGTCACGACAAGTCCGGGAGCGGCCACCCAGCCGCTGCCCTCGACCCCCAGCCCACAGGCCGTCCCGAAGACTCGGACGACGCTCGGGCGGGCCGCGCGCACGCCGGAGCTCGAGAGGATCCGCCGGTTGGGGGCGGCGACGTTGGCGGCGGGTCCGCGGACGCTCGGGATGGGATCGAACCGGGCCAGGGCATCGAGCACCGGCCCCGATGGCGGCAGCAGCTGATCAAGCGCGCGCAGGATGGTGGAGCCCTGGATGTCGGAGCGCAGCGGCCGCGAGCTGTCGGAGTCAAGCGCGACCGCGCCCACGATCCAGGCGATCCCGAGCCCGACGCACGCCGTCAACGCCGCGCCGAGCAGGCCATCGATCGTCCGCAGGCCAGGGATGCGCAGGGCCGAGCGGGCTCGGTTGCCGACGCCTTCCAGGCCGCTGGCGAACACTCCGCCCGCCAGCAGCGCACCGAGCAAGCCGAACAGCGGGGCGTACGGAGAGCGTGCTCCCTGGCTGAGCAGCAGCGGGGCGAGACGGGTCCCCAGGAACGCTCCAAGGGCGAAGCCAACCAGCGACAACGCCCCCACGATGAAGCCCTGCAGATAGCCGTAGAAGGCCAGCAGCGCCGTGAAGGCGACGATCACCCAGTCAAGCGCGGACACCCGATGCAGATTAATGATGCGCCGCCCAGCAGTCGCATCTTCTACCGTTCCGAGTTGAGGTGGTAGCTAGCAGCTCGACGCTGGGGCATGGCACGCGACGGGGCAGGCGCCGGGGGCGCCGCCGGCGGATGCTGACCCGCGTCATCCCCGTGGTCGTCCTCGCGGTCGCCGCGTTCATCGCCGGCGTGCGCCTGGCCACGAGCCCGGGGCGCGACGAGAAGAACCTCGTCAAGCGCTACGTCACCGCCTGGCAGCACGACGACATCGCCGGGATGTACGGGCTGCTCGACTCGACGTCACGGGCCCGGGCCTCGGAGGCTGGGTTTGCTCAAATGCTCGCGGCCGCCGAGGAGACCGCGACCCTGCGCTCGCTTCGGGTGCTCAAGGTCGGCGGCAAGGACGGGAACTACTTCCCCGTGCGAATGCAGCTCGACACGCGGCTGTGGGGCACGTTCAACGAGACGCTCGATGTCCCGCTCACGGGCAGCGGCTCGGGCGCCCATGTGCACCTGCAGAGCTCGATGCTGTTCCCGGGGCTAAAGCCCGGGGAGGCTCTGCACCGCACGACCGTGCTGGCGCCGCGGGGCACGCTGCTGGCCAGCGACGGGACGCCGCTTGCCCAAGGCCCTGACCGGACTTCGCCGATCCCGAGTGTGGCGATCCAGATCGTCGGGACCCTCGGTCCGATCCCCCACGGTCAGACCGCAGCCTACGTCGCCCAGGGGTACCCGGCCGGGGCGAAGGTCGGCCAGGATGGGTTGGAGCGGATTTTCCAGAGCCGGCTGGCTGGCCAGCCAGGCGGAAAACTCCTAGGGGGCCGCCGGGTGCTCGCCGATGCCAAGCCCGTGCCGGGCAAGCCGGTGACCACCACCATCAATCCGAAGC
Source organism: Solirubrobacteraceae bacterium (assembly GCA_049284255.1). Lineage (GTDB taxonomy): Bacteria > Actinomycetota > Thermoleophilia > Solirubrobacterales > Solirubrobacteraceae > Palsa-465. The sequence continues at coordinate 4,686 of JBAPXO010000076.1, forward strand.
TCGAGCAGGCGGCAGTCTCAGCCCTGGGCGGCCAGTACGCCGGGATGGCGGTCATGAACCCGCGCACCGGCGCGTTGGAGGCGCTGGCAGGAATCGCCTTCTCGGCCCTGCAACCACCCGGCTCGACGATGAAGATCATCACGACCAGCGCGGCCCTCAGCGCAGGGATCGTCAAGCCGAGCAGCACATTTCCAATCCAGAGCTCGGCCACCATCGATGGCTTCACGATGCAGAACGCCAGCGGTGAGGATTGCGGCGGAACCCTCGTCAACGCCTTCGCGGTGTCCTGCAACTCGGTGTTCGCGCCTCTCGGCGTCAGGCTCGGCGGCGCCCGACTGGTGGCGATGGCCCAGAAGTTCGGCTTCAACCATCCGTCCGCGATCCTCGGCGCGGCCGAGAGCATGATCCCGTCGGCGTCCAAGATCGGCGATTCGCTTGCGGTCGGCTCCTCCGCGATCGGCCAGGGAGACGTCCTCACCACCCCGCTGGAGATGACCGATGTGGCGGCGACGATCGCCATGGGCGGACGGCGTCCCATTCCGACCCTGCTCGCCCATCAGAAACCGCGCTTCGTGCGCGTCATCAGCCCCACGGTCGCGCACGAGGTCCAGGAGATGATGGTTGCCGTCGTGCAGTACGGGACCGGCACCTCGGCGCAGATCCCGGGCGTCGTGGTGGCCGGCAAGACCGGGACCGCTGAGCTCACCGACACCGGCACAGGGAGCACCGGCGCCAGTTCGTCGGCCGACACCGATGCGTGGTTCGTGGGCTACGCCCCGGTCGGCCACCCCCACGTTGTCGCCGGGGCGCTGTTCCCCAACCAGGGAGCGGGCGGCGCGACCGCGGCCCCGCCGGTCCACGACGTCATCGTCGCCGCGCTTGGCCAGTAACCCGGACGCGGGTCTCAGCGATAGGCGGCGCCGACGACGCTGGTGTTGAGCGTCCCCTGTGTCCACGCCGCGAGCGCCTGGGAGCCACGCCCAAACGCGGCTGTGATGTCGGCGGCGTACGTACTCGTGGACAGGCTCGTGGCCGAGCCAAAGCGCCCGCGGCTCGCCGATCCCACCGCCGCCACCGGCCGACCACCCCTGACCCAGGCGACCATGACCTGCCCCCGCTGGCCGACCGCCAGCGACGGCGACTGGGAGGGATCGATGGACCCGAGGTTCGAGACGCCGCCGAAGCGGGCCTTGGGACCCCGGCGGGCGGTCTGGACGGCGCAGCTCGCATTCGCGGTGCACGACTCCCAGGCGGCGCCCTGGTCCCCGGCGGCGTCGGCGCCGAAGCTCAACCCCGACGCCAGGCGGGCAGGCGAGGAGAGGGTTCTAATCCGGGGATGGCCTGCGAGGTCGGCGGCCTGTACCTGGGAGTGGTAGGCGCCGCCGCGGTCAAACCAGCTCTCAGTCCAGGTCAGAGTCGCGCCAGAGCCACGGCGGGCGACCGCCAGTTCGTCGATCGAGTGGCCGGCGGGCAGCGAGAGCGCCGCACGGGGGTGACCGGGGGCTTTGGCCCGCGAGCCCGTCGCGACGTAGATCGTGCGCGCCGCGCCTTCGGTCCAGGCCACGACGGTCTGCTCGCCTCCCAACCAGGCCGCCGCCAGCGACTCGGGCTGGGCGCCTTTGCCGGTAAGTAGGTGCTGGGCGCCGAAGCGATTCGAGCGCGAGGATTGGACGACCCAGACGCCACGCTGGGTGGCGACGGCAGCCATCATCTGACCGTCGGCGAGGGTCAGCAGCCGCCCCTGGGTGTCGCCGGTGAGCCCCCCGACGAGGGTTCGGGCGCGCCCGAGACGGCCCTGCGCACTGACCTGGACCGCCTGTGCACTCGAGCAACACGCCTGGCCGGATGGGCTTGCGCCCGTGAGCAACTCGACCGCGCGCCCGTCGTAGGACAGCGCGAGTATCTGCTGGGCTCCCCCGATCTTCAGCGGGTTGCCGACGGCTCCGCCCGCCGTGCGCGAGGTCAGGTATGCCTGCGAAGACGCCGGGGCGTCCGCGTCCTCGACCCCGAAGGCCGCCGCGGCGGCCCCACCCGGCGAGAAGGCAAGCTGGGAAGGCAGGTAGTCGAGCGTTCCGGGCTTGGCGAACTCGAACGGCTTACTCCATCCCGCCTGGGCAGCCGATGCGCTCGCCGCCAGGACGACGAGGGCGCAGACCAGCGTCCCGGCACGCAGAAGCCCCACAGGCGCCCGCGGGCGCCACCCCCAAGGCCTCAAAGGTCCAGGGAGATCGAGCCGATCTTCCTGCCGGCCGGACTCAGGATGTAGAAGATCAGTGGGCGGTTCGCGAACACCGAACTGCTGACCTTGAACAGCACGAGGCCGCCTTGGGTGGAGTCCTCGCTCATCAGCGTGTCCGGAGCGGGCTCGGTGTTGAGGGGCTCGAGGGTCTGGGCCGTCCAGGCCAGCGGGTTGATCTCGGGGTTGAGCTTGATCGGGTAGTAGGTATTGCCCTGCGTGTCCTGGATCATGAAGTTGTCGCTGGTGGTCTGGGGCCGGCCGGTCTGGTTCTTGGCCCACAGGAACACGCCATACCAGAGCTGCGAGGCCGTCGGAGCGGCCGTCCCGATCGGCAGGCCCTTTACGTACGCCGAGTCCTCGGCGCTGTACAGGTTGAGCTCACGCGAGATCTGCAGCTGGTAGGTGATCGGGCCGGCGTCCACGTAGCCGCCGTTGTTGTTGGCGTTGGCGGCATTGTGTTCGTTCCCCGAGGTCCCGGAAAGGTGGGGGTGATGATCTCCGCAGGCCGCCAGACCCAGCGCAAGCGTCAGCGCGCAGACGATGATCCAGAGGCGACGGACACTCACGGCGGCGGAAGTGTACCTAGTGCTCGCGGCGAGGCAGGGCCAACCGTGCGCGCCCCATCAGACGCCCGCGACCGAGACCCGTTTGCCCCGATCACGGCCCTCCTCGAGGATCGCGCGCAGGCGGCGCAGCGCCTTTGCGGCCTTCCGGCGACTCCACGATCGGCCGCCGAAGGTCTCCATCAAGCGGTCAGACAACATCGCCGGTGTGGTCTCCAGCGAATATTCGACCTTGGTCGTCCCACCGGGTCCCGGCGAGAGCGTGTAGGTGCCCAGCATCCGGATGCGGTTGTACTTGCCGCTGCGGCCGTGCTCGACGATCCGGAAGGGCGGCTGCATCTCCGCGAAAGTCATGTCGCCCCAAGAGAAGCGGTTCAGCGGCGCCTTGATGCGAAACCGGGCGCCCGCCCCCGGGCCGTACGGATCCACGCGCGTCAGATGCCAGTCGACCATGTAGTGATCGGTGAACTCGGCATGGTTGGCGATATCGGCCAGGTACTCGAAGACCTCTTCCCGCGGCCGGGCGATCGTCGTCGATACGGTGAACGGATCCACGGCCGGGATCCTAGTGGTGACGGGGCCTATGCGCCCCTCGGCCTACGCCGCGGGGCGTTGATCGATGATTCGCATCGTGTGCCCGAACTCCGGGCCGTGCACGAGGCGAGAGGAGCGCGGATCGGTCTGCTGGCGCTCGCGGCACAGTTCGCAGGCGGTCACGCCTGAGTCATAGATGTAGACCTGCTCCCCGACCAGGGGTGTGCGATGGCAGCAGGTGCATCTCTCCGAGCCGGCCAGACGCTCGTCGAGTCCGCGACGCAAGAGGGCGAGCTCGAGGTCGAGCATGTCTCGCAAAGTCGCCGCCATGCAGCACAGTTCGGCTTACGGGAGGGGGTTCCTGCTCCAAAGTCCGATGCCCAAGAGGGGTTTTCTGCCGACGTCCGAAGCGCTCGCCGCATAGGCATCGCACAGGCAAATGCCGGGCCCGGATGACGATTCTGCACGGGAGCGGTCGCTCAACGGTCGCATTTTTAGACGTCGCTTGGTTTTGGATTAGAGGCTATGATCACGTTAAGCACGTTGAGCAATCGCACGCTCCCCCGCCCCCATTTGCGGAGCTGCGTGACCTCGGACTCAGGAGACGGCCGCATGAAAGCTTGGATGTCGGGCAGTGTCGCGGGCACAGGTACCTTCCGGTGCACCGATTGTGACTTCCCGGTCTCGCTTGAGGCCGCCGATGAACTTCCCACCTGCCCCAACTGCGGCGGCAGCCAATTCGTACGCGCATCGCTGTTCACGACCTCTCAGCAGGCCGTGCTCGATCTCGCGCCCGAAGTCGAGGATCAAAGCTGGCTCGATGAGCTTCAGACCAGCCTCGAGGAGCCCGGCCAGTACATCGCATACCGGTCCGGCGATGACGCCGTTGCCTATGGGCTGGTGCGCGAGTGGACGCGGATCGGGCGCAGCCTGGCCGCCGACATTCGCTTCGACGACCCCACGGTCTCACGCCGGCACGCGCTGATCGTCCGCCAGCCCGACGGACTTCGGGTCCTCGACGACCGCAGCCTCAACGGCGTGTTCGTCAACGGTGAGCGGGTCGAATGGAGCACGCTGGCCGACGGCGACGAGGTCGTCATCGGTCGCCATCACCTTCATTTCATAGACGTGCCCGTGGTCTCCGGGATGCGCTACGGCCATTCCGCAGAGACCGGAGCGGGCGCCTCCAAAAGCTAGTGCCCCGAGTCGCAAATTCGATGGCAGCCTCGCGGCGTCTGGACGCGCCTGGACCCACCCGCTCGGCGCAGGTATTTCAATACCTGCTTGCCTCGCGTGCGGCCCCAGCCACG
>JBAPXO010000077.1:0-4479 GCA_049284255.1 Solirubrobacteraceae bacterium
ACCCACAGGAGCCGCGCGACCCAGAGCCGCCCGACGCAGAGCCGTCCGACCCGGACGCGCCCGACCCGGACCCGCCCGATCGGCCGGCGCTCTCCCGGCTGGATCCCGACCGGGTGGCGGTCCGGCAGGCGCCCGAAGCCCCCCGCGCCCTCCCACCCGCCGGCGAGGTCATCGACACCCGCCGGTACCGATGGATGATCGGCATCATCGGGCTCGTACTGGTGATCGTGTTCTCGGTCTACCAGCTGGCCACGCACGGGGTGGGGACCACAGGGGTTCCGGCCGGCAACCGACTGCACTTCTTCTCAGCTCCGCTGGCCAATACCGACCTCAACGGAGACCCGAACCTCAATCCTCCGTGCACGCTCGCCGGCCACGATCCGCGTGCGCTCAACATCTGCCTGATGGCTCGGCGCGGGCCGTTGGTCCTGAGCTTCTTCGTCACCGGCGCGAGCCAGTGCATCCAGCAGGTCAATGCGCTGCAGACGCTATCTCGGGAATTTCCGGCCTCAGCGGTGCAGTTCGCGGCCGTCGCCGTCCGCGCCAGCCACAAGTCGGTCGCCGCGCTGATCCGGTCGAAGGGGTGGACGATCCCCGTCGCCTACGACCGCGACGGCTCGGTCGGGGAGCTCTATGGGGTCGCGGTCTGCCCAATGGCCGAGCTCTCGTATCGTGGCGGGGTCGTCAAGGAGCGTCTGATCGGCAATCACTGGCAGACGAGCGCCGCGCTTGCGCCCCAGGTCAGGGCGCTGGTGGCGGCCCAGCGGACGCGGCCAGGATGAGGCCCGGGGAAGACGAACGCGCCTGGCTGAGTCCGGCGCCGGGCTATGTGGCCGAGGAGATCGCCGGAGAGTTTCCTGGCCTGCGACTGCAATGGGTGACCATCGAAGCCAGGCGGCGGACGAGCCCTCCGGCCCTGCGCGGGCGCCTGCGCGACCTGTCAAACCGCTACCGGGGATACAGCGTGGTGGCCATGCGCACCAAGCCGATCCCGCATGCCTACCGCGCTTTCTTTCGCCAGATCGGGCTCGATCCGGACGTGGACCGGATCCCGAGCGAGGCGGCCGCGGTCGGACGGTTGCTCTTGGGCGGGTTTCGCTCGGTCGATCTCATCACCGACGCCTGCTTGGTGGCGCTGATCGAGACCGGGGTGCCCGTCTGGGCGCTCGATGCCGATGGGGTGGACGAAAGCGGGCTGGGGATCCGCACCGCCGGGGCGGCCGATTGCGACGCCCAGGCCGGCGCGGTCGGCGTGTCGCCGGGCAACCTTGTGGTCGCTGACGGCAACACGGTTCAGGCGCTGCTGTTCGGCGAGCCGTTCCCGGATCGGAGCGTTCGGACGACCACCACCCGAGTGGCCCTGTACGCGGTTGGGGTCGATGGCGTTCCCGAGATCCATCTTGAGGAGGCCCTCTGGCTTTCAGAGGAACTAGTGGGTACGGGACGTTAGGAATGCTAAGGTGCCGCTAATGAGAGGGCTGGAGCTCTCACAGGAGTTCAGCGATGCTCCAAAGCCGCCGACGACGGGGACCGGCTCGAGTGGGACTGCCCCTGCCGTAGACGGTGGCGAGTCGGCCGCTCGCAGGGCGCTGCGCCGCCAGATCGCCCGGCTGGAGCGAGAGCTCGCCGATGCCTTCGTGACCGCTTACACGATGGGCGGCCTCGAGCAACCACCTCCCATCACGGGCCACCCGCGGCTGTTGGGCCTGGGCGAGCTCGAGCTCGTCCGCGATGACCTGGCTGAGCGTCTGGCGGGCGCCCGGGCGACGATCACCCGGCGCGCCGACGAGCAGGCCGAGAAGCGGCTCGTACTCGAGCGGATGCTGCTCGCGCCGGCCGAGCACCGGTTCATGCGGATCTCCTGCCGCGAGCTCGGAGAACCGGGTTGCGGCGTCTGGCAGGTCAGGCCGAGACTGGGCCTGATCGGCATGCTGATGGGCTGGTGGCAGGTCAAGCTGTCCTCCGGCTGTCCGTTAGCCGGGGGCCGCGGCGCGGGCGATCGCCCGCAGCGGCCCTGACCCCGCCGGCTCTGGATCTCAGACCCTGATGCGAGCACTGCTGCGAACTGGCACGGGCGCGGTGCTCGTGGTGCTCATCATGTTCATCGGCAGTCTGGGGCTGTGGGTGGGAACGCCCCTGCTCTGGCTGTGGGTCGGCTCCCAGATCCAGGGAGCGACCAACTCGCTGGGTACCGCGATCATCCTCGCCTTCGTCGGCGTGCTGCTCAACATCCTGATCCTCGGGTCGCTGCTCTCGCGCCTCAGCGAGGTCTACCGCGCCAACTGTCTGGCCCGCGGACTCAGCGACCCCGGGAACGTCGTGCTCGAGGGAGTGCTGGTCGTCAGCGCCGGGATAACCGTCGCCGGTTTCGTGATCTGGTTCTTCTTCTTCGCCGGGACCAGTCCCGTACCGCTGGGAATCCAGGTGTAACGGCGAAGGCGCCCGGGACGTGCCCCGCCCCCAGGACGGGACACGTCCCACGGATCACGCGCCGACCAGCACCATTCCCCCTGAGGCCGAGGCCTCCAATGAGTTAGCCAGCACCTGGCGCTGGCGATCCGTCAGTGCACCCACCGGCCTGGTTTCGCCGATTTGGTTGCGGGAGAGGAACTTCCGGCATCTCGTGCTGCCCCACCGCCGCTGGCTCATCAGCAGATCCCCAAGGGGCCAGCTCGCTGCGGCGTCCGGACACGCGAGAATGACTTCCGCGGCAGAGACCTGCCCGACAGCGATGCTTCGCTTCAATGCCGCGCGCGCGAGCCGGATCTCGTTGGCTCGCTCGAGCGCGCGCAGCCGCTGCGGCTCAGGGGTCCTCAAGGCGGTTTGCGTCATGTAGCTCTCTCACTTCCCTGCATTCGGGTCCGCCGAGGCGGACGATGACCATTACTGACAGCCAGCGGCGCCACGGCGCCGAGAAGCGGCCTGAACTGCACTCGTTATGGCGAGCCTCATCGGCTCATTGCTTGCCCCGATCGGGCCGGTGCTCCCCGACGACTTTCTTGGCGCCGCCCGGCCGATCACCACCTGCGATGGGATAGAAGCTAGAACAACGGCTCGGTCACAGCAATGTCACATGTCTGATGACATACGCTTAGAGCGCGTTTTTTGTTCGGTGACGGTCTTGTGCGCGAATGGACAAGTCCGCCGTCCCTCATTGGCCCCCCGGGAGTGCTCCGTGCTCGGTCTCGAACTCGCGTTTCACCGCTGAGAAAATCTTCAGCGCCTCGTCGAGCGTCTTCCGATCGTGTGTCGCCATGACGCTCGTACGCAGGAGCGCTCCTGCCGGAGGAACCGCGGGATGAAGGGCCACGTTGACAAACACCCCGGCGTCGTAGAGCGCCTTCCACAGAAACGCCGCCTTCCAGTCGTCGCCGACGACGACGGGGACGACCGTGGTGACCACCTCGCTGCCGTCGGCGAGCCGGGTGGGGTCGACGACGTCGAATCCCAGCTCACGCAGCCCTGAGTGCAGGTACCGGGCATTGTCGAGAGCCCGAGCAAAGAGCTGCGGTCCCTCCTCTGAGCGGCAGATGCGAACCGCGGCCAGCGTCGCCCCGACGGCCGCCGGCACCGCTGCCGCCGTGAACATGAACGGTCGCGACTGGATCCGCAGGTACTCGATCACGTCGGCGCTGCCGGCGATCACCCCGCCACACGACGCCAAAGACTTGGAGAAGGTGGCCATCCGCAGGTCGACGCGGTCCTCGACCCCGAGCAGCTCGGATGTACCGGCGCCGCGCGCGCCCAAGACGCCGAGGGCGTGAGCCTCGTCGACCATCAGCCGAGCCCCGTAGCGGTCGCACAGGTCGGCGATCTCGGGCAGGGGAGCGACGTCACCCTCCATCGAGAACACCCCGTCGACGACCACGAGGATGCCGCCGCCGTCCCGGGTGGCCTTGTTGAGTGCCTTCTCGAGCAGGTCGAGGCGACCGTGGCGGAAGGGACGCAGCTTGGCGCGCGAGAGGATGCAGCCGTCGAGGATCGACGCGTGGTCGCCTGAGTCGGCGATCACGGTGTCGCTCGGTCCCAAGATGGTTCCCAGCGCTCCCAGATTGGCCTGGTGGCCCGTGGTGAAGACGAGCGCGGCCTCGGTGCCTAACCAGTCGGCGAGCTCTGATTCGAGCTCGAGATGGAGATCGATCGTGCCGTTGAGAAAGCGTGAGCCGGTGAGCCCGGTCCCGTACTTGGCGATCGCGTCCAGCGCACCCTGCCGAACCCGCTCGTCGCCGGTGAGGCCCAGGTAGTTGTTGGACCCGAGCATGATCCGCGGCGCGCCGTCCATTTGGACGATCGGCATCGCCGGCGACTCGACCTCGTGGAAGTACGGCAGCATGCCCGCGTCACGGGCGGCGCGCATCAGCGCGACGCGCTCATGGCCGCGGATCTTTTCGAAGACGTCAGGGGCCGGGGCCATATAGGCTGGTGTCAGTGAGCCTCGAGATCCGGCCGGTCGCCGGAAGGCGCGATCTGGAGCGCTTC
>JBAPXO010000078.1:0-2402 GCA_049284255.1 Solirubrobacteraceae bacterium
GCGCTTGCTCGATCTGGGCTGCGGGACCGGCAACGCGGCGCTGCTCGCGGCCGAGCGCGGCGCCGCCGTCACCGGCGTGGATCCGGCGGACCGGCTGCTTGAGGTGGCCTCCCGCCGCCTGTCCGAGCGTGACCTGAAGGGCCGCTTCGTCGCCGGCGAGGCGGGGGCGCTGCCCTTCGCCGACGGGGAGTTTGACGTGGCGACGTCGGTCTTCGGCGTGATCTTTGCCCCCGACGCCGACCGAGCGGCGTCCGAGCTCGGACGCGTGTGCTCGGTGCCGGCAAGGATCGTGATGACGGCCTGGCTGCCCGGCGGCGCCCTCGCGGAAGCGATGCGGATGCGCGGCGAGGCACTGACCCGGATCGGAGGCGAAAGCCCGGGGCAACGCTTCGCCTGGCACGACCGCGCGCAGGTCGCGGCCCTGCTTGAGCCGCGCGGCTTCTCAGTCCATGTCAGCGAGCACGAGCTCCCCTTTGTCGCCTCCTCGGCGGCGGACTTCGTCGCGACCGAGCTGTCGACGCACCCCATGTGGGTGGCCGCCCGCCCCGCGCTCGAGGCCGCCGGCGAGTTCGAGAGACTGAGCGAATGGCTGCTCGCGCACTTCGAGGATGTCAACGAGGATCCGGAGACCTTCAGGATCACGAGCCGCTACGTCGTGATCACCGCCCGGCGCTGAGCGGTGGCTCCGCCCGCCAGCCGGAGCGGCCGGGTTGCACCAGCGTCGAATAGCTGGCGGGGCCGAGCCAGTTCGCAAATGAGAGCGCCTGCGTTGCGGTGAACGGCGTTGCCGCGCGGTAGCGGAGCACCGTATAGGTGGGCCCGAAGGACGCCCCGACCAGATGAAAGCCCGTCGGTACCGGCACCGGTCCCGTGGGCCGGAGCGGATTCGGGAGCCCACCGCCGGGGCGGGTCGCGCTGGCAACGCTCACGACGTCGAGTTCTCTCACCGGCGTCGGCCGGCTGAGGGGGACGAGGCGCGGCAGATAGGCCTGGAGGGGGATCACGGCGGCGCGGGAGTCGACGACGATCGCGCGCGTCGTCGTAGCGCTGCCCAGGGCGCGACTGGCACCCCGCCAGTCGCTGCGCTGGTAGTGAACGTTCGTGTCGACGAGGACCACAACGACGGCCATGATCACGGCCAGGGCGCCGGACAGCCAGCCACTGAGCGGCCAGCCGCGGTCAGAGGCAAAGCCGACGGCGGCGGCGATTAAGAGCGGAGGGAGGGCAGGCAGGAGGTTTCGGGTGTCGAGGAAGTCGATGCCGACGAGCGCCAGCACGATCGGCACCAGAACGCCGGCCAGCCCGACCACAAGCGGGACCGCTGCCCGCTGCCGGGTCCTCGCGTCGATCACGAGCCACGGCAACGCTCCCGCCGCGACCGCGAGCGCAGCAAGCAGCCCGGTCACGACCTGTCCGGGGCTGGCGTAGCCGACGAGCATCTGCTTGGGCACCTGGAGCACCCTCGTGCCCAGAGCCCCCTGAGCGATGTAGTCGACGTGGCCGGTACCGCGCTGAGCGAGCGCCAGCGGGACGAGCGCCAACCCGGCGGCGACCACCACCGCGACGCCGAGCGCCAGGCGCCGGTCTCCGCGTCTGCACCATAGGAGGATCACGAGCTCGGGCGCGACGACAAAGACGACGAAGTAGTGCGTGGCGAGGCCGAGCGCGCCGGCCACCGTCCAGCCAACGAGCCAGCGGTCACGGCCCTCCTCGAGGTAGGCGACCGTGCACCACAGGGTGATCGCCGCCAGCAGCGTGGCCAGCGCGTAGGCCCGCGCCTCCTGTGAGAACCAGACCATGAGCGGAGCCACCGCGAGCAGCAGGCCGGCGATCGCTCCGGCGCGAGCTCCCGCCAGCCGCCGGGCGACCATGTAGGCGACCGGGATCGTCGCGATCCCAGCGAGGGCCGAGAGGGAGCGCACGCCAAACTCCGACTGCGTGAAGACGCGGGTCCACACCCAAGCCAGGACGTAGTACACGGGCGGCGTGGACTCGGACTTGGGGACCGTGGAGAGCATGCTCCCGAACGACATCCGCAGCAGCCGAGCCGTATAGCCCTCGTCCAGCCAGAAGCTCTGCTGGGCCAACGTCGGCAACCGGAGCGCGGCTGCCAGCAGCGTCACTCCGGCCAGGGACGCGATATCCCCGCTCAGCCAGCGCCGACCGCGAACGCGGGAGTGTGCTGCGACCGTGGGCGTCGTCGTGCTCATGTCTCTGCTCGGCGCCGGTCAGTCTCCGCGAGCCCGCCACACCACGGGGGGACCGTGGTCCCCGCAGGACGCGAGCTGAAGCGGCGGGGCATGAGGATGGGTGCGGAGCGTGACGTCGACGCCGCTGCCATGAGTATCGCGCGGTTCCATCCCCACCCAGGCGATCGTTGCCTCCGGATTGGACTCCACGGC
>JBAPXO010000079.1:0-2140 GCA_049284255.1 Solirubrobacteraceae bacterium
TAGTTAGCCCTCAGGCACCAGCTAGGGCCAGCAGCGCGTGCTGTCGACGGCTTGTTGTCGGCGTCTTCGGTGGTCAAAATGGGTAGGTGGCTCGTGTTTGGATGCGGCTTGCGATCGGCCTGCTAGCAGCGGCGGCTTTGATGGGCGGCGGGCTGGCTGCGGCTCAGACCACCGGTGGTTTGGGTCACAACGATCCGCATGCTCGCAAGCTTGAGAGCGAACTCGTTGGGCTGCTGAATTCGGCTTCTCAGTACGTCGATCGCCACTATCCGCAATGCCGCTTCCGCCAGCCTGCCGCCGCCGCTCCGCGGCTCGTGCACGGACCGCCCGATCGTGCGTTGTTGGCCACGCTCGCGATCTTGCGGCGCCCCGCCGCCCCCGGCGACACACTCCCGAGCTATCTACGGCGCGACCAGCCGTTCACGGCCGAGATCTACGTCGATTACGTCCGGGTCGCTCATGCCGTGGACGGCGCGACGTTCTTCCTTTTCCCGGTCCGCCAGCGCGCGATACCGCAGCCCCCACGAGTGTGCGTGACTCGCAGTCACGCTCGGCTGCTGGAACTGCTGGAGGGCAAGGCCAACGATCTGCGCCGGCTGACCTTAAAAGAGGACGCGCAGCAGGCCCGGGAGCAGACCCACCGGATCCGAGCGCGAGACGGGCTATTCGTATTCAGCCGCAATGGCGGCGACGGCGGCGGAGATTCGGCGTCGCTTCGTCGCTGGGGTTCGTTTATGACCTCGAGCAGCAATAACGGCCCAAGCGAGGTGACAGGGGTGATTCCGGACGGGGTTGTGTCGATCACCGCGATCTATGACCGCGCCGTCAGCCGGGGGCCGTACAACAACCCAAAGATCTATCCCTCACGGCTTGTGCGCGAGGAGCGCGTCCAGGACAACGTCGTCGATTTCACCGTCCCACGTCCCGCCGAAGACGCGTTCCCGAGCCGGATGATCTGGCATCTGTCCGACGGGAGGACGCGCATAGTGACCCACCTTCACGGTTGACCCGCGCGAAGCAGCAATAATCACGTTTTCCCTCATTAACGTGACTCTATGACCGGGTCGGAGGGCCGGTTGAGCGCAAACGTGACTCAACGGGGCGAGAGGCGCGCCTGCCGATCGGAGGCCCGAGCACTCGTCCGTGGGATTCTTGGAGTGTGTTTGAGCGATTTACAGAGCGCGCTCGCCAGGTGGTCGTCCTTGCCCAGGAGGAGGCGCGAACGCTCAAGCACAACTCCATCGGCACCGAGCACCTCCTGCTCGGGCTGCTGCGCGAGCAGGAAGGGCTCGCGGCGCGGGTGCTGGAGTCGCTGGGAATCACGATCGATGCGGCGCGCGCCGATGTGGTGCGGATCGTTCACTCCGGCGAGACAGCCACTTCCGGGCAGATCCCGTTCACGCCGCGCGCCAAGAAGGTGCTCGAGCTGGCGCTCGACGAAGCGCTGACCCTTGGCCACAACTACATCGGCACCGAGCACTTGCTGCTCGGGCTGACGCGGGTCGCACAGAAGGATGAAGGTGTTGCTGCGCAGATCCTGGGCGACTTCGACGCCACCCCGGAGAAGATCCGCGATCACCTCACCCGGATGCTCTCCGGTCCCAGACAAGCGCGCGGTACCGCCCGCGGTGAGGCGCGCGTGCTTCAGCGAGACACCTCGGTCTACGTCAGATCCTCTGAGCAGGTGCGCCGGCTGTTGATTACCGCCGCCGCCCGCGCGCTCGACGACGGTCGCTCAGAGATCGACGGCGCCGATCTTCTGCTCGCCCTCACCCGCGACGAAGCGACCTCCCGGCTGCTCGCCAGCCTGGGCGTTGATGTCACCGCCGTGCGCACCGCGCTCGAACGACAGTCCCCGCCCCCCAGCTGACCCAGATCGTCCGCGCCCACGATCCCGCTGACCGCCGCGACCTGCCTCGTACCCGACCACCACCGGCCGACAACAACCGTGAGCGACGATCACTTGAGGCCTCTCTTGCGGGCGATGGATGGGTCGCGTCGACCCCGCCGCGGCCCGCAGGCGGGCTGACAGCGCGTCGCCTCTCGACGATCGCGTCGACTTTGCTGTCCCCGTCCCCGGTCAGTCGGTGGGCAGCTGGTGGCGGTAGCGCTCGTGCGCGGCCTGGGGACTCAGCGCGAC
>JBAPXO010000080.1:0-2169 GCA_049284255.1 Solirubrobacteraceae bacterium
TCGGCTTCATGCCCATCCCGATGGCCCGGTGGTCCTGGCAGTCGATCTTCGACACGGCGACTGGCGCGTGGCGGCGTGCGCCATCGACGGCGAGCCCGAGATGGTCGCTGCAGGCCATCATCGCGAGGGCAGTGCCGGCGCGGTGCTCGGTCGGTTGCGTCGAGTCATCGCGCGCGCCGCGGACCAGCTCACCGGCCGAGCGCTGGCCGTGGGCGTGGCCGTGCCGGGGCTGACAGCGGGCACTCGTGTGCTGGACGCCTCAATGCTGGGCTGGCGCGACGTGGAGCTCGACGTGATTGCTGCCGGCCTGCCGCTGATAGCCGGCAACGATGCGACGATGGCGGCAGTCGCCGAGGCGCGCGTCCACCCAGCGGCGAGCGTTCTGCTGCACCTCGTGCTCGAGGTCGGGGTCGGTGGCGCGCTCGTGCTCGATGGTCGGCCAGCCGAGGGCGCCCGAGGCCTGGCAGGCGAGTTCGGTCATCTTCCGTTCGGTGATCGCGACCAGGTGTGCTTTTGCGGAGCTCACGGTTGCTGGGGTCTTTCCTTTGACCCGCGGCGCCTCGCCTCGCGGCTTGGCCAACCCGAGCCGGCCGACCCGCGCGGGTGGCTGCGCCGGATCCTTCAAAGCTCCCAGCCGGAGCCCGAAGAGCGGTGCCTGAGGAAGCAGCTCGCGGCCGATTTCGCCCGCGGCACCGCCGGGCTGGTCAACGCGCTCGACCCACAGATGGTGACCCTGGGCGGACTCGCCGCACCGCTGCGCGAGGCGGCGCCCGATGTGTTCCAGCAGGCATTCGAGGCGGGGCTGATGAGCGCGCATCGCCGCCCAGCGCCGGACATCGACTCCGGGCAGGCGGGCGAGGATGCCGTACTCGTCGGCACCGCCTTGGCCACGTTCGACCGGATCCTGGACGCCCCGCAACTGGCGCTCTGGGCCGGGCGGGCAGCATGACCTACCGCCGCACCGCCTTCACATGGACCGCGTTCGGAGCGCTCTTTGCCTTCGGGTATCTCAACGCGGTGCTGGGGCCTGCGCTGCCCTACCTTCGTTCGGTCGAAGGCATCTCCTACTTGGTCGGCGCGCTGCACCAGGTGGCCTTCGCGATCGGAGGCGGAATCGCCGGAATCCTCTCCGCGCGAGATCAGGTTCCCTTCCGCCGCCAGACCGTGGTAGCCGCAGGCTTGGCGGGCGCTGGGCTCGCGGCGCTGGCCGTCGGGTACGGCGATGCTGCGCTGATCACGATCGCTGGCGCCCTGGTGATGGGCATGCTCGCGACGCTGGCGCTTATCCGCGTATGGGCCGCGCTGGCCGATGCCCACGGACCGCGCCGTGCCGTCGCGATGTCCGAGGGCGAGGTCGCGGTGAGCCTGGCCGGCATCGCGACACCGCTGTTGATCGGCGCTCTGGCAGCCACCGCGGCCACGTGGCGACTGGCGTTCGCGATTGGCACGGCGACGGTCGCGCTCGCGGTGATCGGCGTGCTGCGCGCCGACTTCCCCTCTCCGCGCCCTGCTCCGCACGGGCGGACTCGTGACACGCGGCTCCAGCCGACGCTTCTGATCGTGTTCGCAATCGTCGCATTGGAGTTCGCTCTGAGCTTCTGGCTCGCGAGCTACCTCAATGACGACGTCGGACTTGCTCGGCAGACCGCGGTAGTGCTGGTCAGCCTCCTCTATGCCGCCAACCTGACGGGCCGACTGCTCGCGAGCCGCTTCGCGCGCACCCATCCGCCCGAGCATCTGCTCTTCTCAGCCATCGGTTGCGTGCTCGCCGGGCTGCCATGCCTGCTCGCCGCAACGAGCGTCACCGCTGCCATACCTGGGATCGTGTTCGTCGGAATCGGTATCGGTGCTCTGTTCCCGCTGACTTCCTCGCTGCATGTTCAATCGAGCGGACACACTGCCGACAGCGCGCTGGGGGAGGTCCTCACCGTCGCGGCGCTTGGAGAGATTGCCGGGCCGCTCCTCGTCGGCGCAATCGCCCAGGCCAGCAGCCTGCGGGCCGGCCTGCTCGTGCTTCCAGCAATGGCGTTACTCGCTGCCGCCGCACTCACCGGCCACCAGCGTCACACCAGCAACCGTCACACCAGCACCCATCCAGGCCAGAGAGCGCCCGCACGAGTTCGAGGCTAATAGCCGGGCTGAGTCCGACGTCGTGTCCCGCACCGACTC
>JBAPXO010000081.1:0-3273 GCA_049284255.1 Solirubrobacteraceae bacterium
CTCGAACTTCCACGGACCGATCGGTCCACAAGTCCCTCAATCTTGTTCGGTCGGTGGAGATGGTTCTACCAGCGTCCACGGCGTCCAAATTGCGAGGTTTTCTGGACGCATGAGATCTCCTGGACAGGATGGATGTTGCCACGCTGTTGCCATGGTGTCCGTCCCGCCGGGCGCCTGCGCGCTACGGCCGGTTTGTCCTCTACGTACGCTTGTTTGGGCGGCCGATCAGCCTCCGGGGTGACCGCTCGCGGTTGAGGAGGCTTGAGCCCTAACCCATCGACAGCTTGCGCACCGCGCGCTACCCGACGGCAGGGCTTATGAGCGTCTGTCGCTGAAGGGCTGGGAGGCTCTACCTCGCGATCCTCGATGCCGCTCCGGCTTGGACGCGCACAAGGAACTGGGCGACCGCTGCCTTCAAATCCACTTCGGAGACCGCCTACCCCGCCAGCCAAACCCGCCTACACAGAAAACGGGACATCCTCTGGCCGAAAAGATGTTGATGCTCTGGGGCCGCACGGCGAGCGTGGCATCACGTCGGTGTGATGATCGAAGAAGGACGGGCAGAGCGGAGCGGCGCGTTTGACAGTACGTTTACCTCTTCCGTGACCACTCGGGGAGGCGCTCAGCGAGACCGGTGTGGAACCGTCCTCGCCTCGCGCTCGAGGGACGCCACGCCTTGGGCACGGGGAAGACAGCGAACGGATTTGAGAGGGAGAGAATTGACATGAACTTGCTTGTCGCGTTTGCTCGAGGCTGTCTGTGGGCGCGGGCAGCGATCTCGAGAGACAGCGAGAGCGGCGCCCTGTTCACGGCTGGGAGGGCCGCCAGCACTGCGCTTGCTATGGCATTGGTGAGCCTCGGTCTCGCTGCGAACGCTCGGGCGGGCACGGTTTCGGGGCTGCCGGCTGGGGTCGCTCCCGCGGCGTTCTCGCCTGAGCCGGCTTTGCCTGTGCCGCACGGCTGGGGGTTTCCTGATGAGTTCTCGCGAACCTCCGGTACGGGCCGGATGATCGGCGGCGCGCTTGAGTGGACTGACTGGGTGTATGACGACTACGGGGCCACGAATGCTGGCGACGAGTCGGTGAACTCGACCACGACCGCCGCTGACGCTCTGTCCCCGGCGCAGGGCCAGTACGTGTACCCGTCGGGTGCGGCCGACAATGATGGAGCCGACATCTTTCGCGCGGCGGTTGGACTCACGCCGACGGCGTCGATTTGGCGGGTGGACTGGAACACGCTCGCTGATTCGAGTGTTCCGATCGCTGAGTGGACCTTTGACACCGACGACGACGCTGGCACGGGCGCGTCGCAGTGGCCTGGGGATGCGAACGTGTCCTCGCCTGGGATCGAGGAGGCGCTGGTCGTCTCGGCCAAGGGCGCGGAGCTGATTAATGCGGTCACCGGTCAGACGATGGCGTCTTTCCCGACGACCGTGGACATGGCAGCGAGATCGTTCTTGGTGTCGATCCCGCGCTCGGTGATGCCGGTGAGCGGCAGCTGGCGGATTCGTCTCGCGGCCGGCCTGGCGGATGCCGCAGGAACCGGATTTGCCGTGCCGAGCTTGAGCGGCGGCCTTCCGGCATCGCCGACGGCTCCTCGGGTTTACAACGTCACCTTCCGCACTGCCGCTCAGGAGCCGGCGATCTATACCGGTGGTCCGAGCAATGTCACCGCCGCCGAGCTGCAGGCTTATCTTGCAAGCTCGCCGTTGGTTGGCGCCTACGGCGCTCAGGCGGTCCCGGGATTGCTGACGGCCAACTTCTGGGCTGAGGATGACCAGGCCGAGACTCTGGCGACTGGCGACGTCTCGAAGTTCTCGCAGGTGGTCTCGTGGAGCGCGCTGGCGAGTCATGAGATGACCAGTCCGCCGGTGGTGAAGGGGTGGAGCGACCGTTGGTATGTCACCGACCTCAACCTCGGCCAGGGAGTTGCGGGCGGGTCGGAGGCAAACCCGGCGTTTCTGTCGCGGGTGCAGCCCTACGCGGTGTATCTGCCGAGCAACTACGCGCCGGGCAAGGCGCTTCCGCTGACCTGGATGCTCCATTCCGCGGACGTCAACTACAACCAGTACGGCGCCATCAACCCGCGGCTGGTCCAGGAGGAATGTGAGGACCGCGACTCGATCTGCGCGAGCACCGAGGGCTATGGCGGCGACGGGCTGTACGCGGGCGATGCCGAGCATGACTTCTGGCAGGTCTGGCGGCAGGTCGCTCTCGCCTACCCGCTGGATTCGAATCGGACGGTGATGAGCGGCTACTCGATGGGGGGGCTCGCCAGCTTCGTGCTGCCTACGACCTACCCATCGGACTTCAGCGAGTCGATGCCGCTTGACGGAGGGTTTGACGAAGCGTGCACGACCGCGTCGGGTGAGGGCACCAGTCAGTTCGATATTGCAGCAGCTGCCGACCGCACGGCCAACGTCCGGTGGGTACCGATGATCATCTCCAACAGCGACACCGACGAGCTCTCCCCGGAACCCGTCGAGGTTCTCAACCTCGACCGCTACATCAACGCCGGCGATCGGGCGACCTTGTTTTCGACCTCCACGCCCGAGCACGTCACCACTGACCTCACCGACGGCTTCTCCACCCAGGTTTCGGCGCTGCACGGAACGCCTCTCGCCATGGCTGACCCCGGCACGATCAACTACACCTGGTGCCCGAACGTGGTCAGCACGACTCTAGGCCTCGGCCCGACCGCCGTCTACTGGCTTTCGGGTCTTTCTGAACGGGACGCCGCGACTCCGGCGACGACCGCCCATATCGTCGCCGATGACGCCGCGATCCCTGAGCCTTCAGAGGCCGAGCGGGTCAGCGCGTCGGTCGTCAATCCTCCCGACGCTCCGCCCTTGCAGGTCACCACGGGCAGCTGGACGCCGGGCGCGACGCCCGCGGCCAAGCCGAGGCTCAGCCTGAAACTGACCAACGTCTCGCGCCTCACGATCGACGCAGCCACTGCCAGACTCCGGTCGGGGCCGATCACCGCCACCACCGACGGCGATACGCGCGTGACGATCTCTCAGTTGGCGTATAAGACGGGCGTGTATGAGAAGAACCGGCGCGTCGCCGAGGCAGGCCGCAACGGCGTCGCCGCCGTCGCCATCCCCAAGGGGACGACGGTCCTGATTCTCAAGGCCCCGCCGGTCACCAGATTCAACTGCAAGCAACCGACCGGCCGGCTCTCGGGGACGAGTCTCGGGCCCGTGCACCTGGCGATGACCCGCGCCCAGGCCCGCCGCCGGTTCAGCCGGGTGAATCTGCGCGGGCGACGCTA
>JBAPXO010000082.1:0-14912 GCA_049284255.1 Solirubrobacteraceae bacterium
AGCGTCGGGGGCTACAGCGCCGCCCTCGTCAGCGTCTACCGCTGACCCGACGAGTCGCTCGGCTTTCCGGCGACGGTCAGCCAGTATCCTCGCCCGAGAGCTATGTCGTTCCCGCAGACCCGCCTGCGGCGGCTCCGGGCAACCCACGCACTTCGCGGTTTGGTGCGCGAGACGCGCCTGGAGCCCGCCGACTTCATTTACCCGATGTTCGTTGCCCATGGCATCGACCGGCGCGAGCCGATCGCCGAGATGCCCGGCATCGACCATCTCTCGATCGCCCACGCCGTCGCAGAAGCTGGTGAGGCCAAGGCCCTTGGGATCCCCGCCGTGCTTCTGTTCGGCCTTCCAGCGAGCAAGGACGAGGAGGGCACCGGTGCCTGGGACGAGGAGGGCGTCGTCCAGCTGGCCACGCGCGCCATCAAGGAGGCCCATCCTGAGCTTCTCGTGATCTGCGATCTGTGCCTTTGCGAGTACACGAGCCACGGCCACTGCGGCGTGGTGCGCGCCGACGGAAGCGTCGACAACGATCAGACCCTCGAGTTGCTCGCCCGCACCGCGGTCTCCCAGGCCCACGCCGGGGCCGACATCATCGCTCCCAGCGACATGATGGACGGCCGGGTGGGATCAATCAGGTCGGCGCTCGACGACGAGGGCCTCACCGACACGCCGATCATGGCCTACTCGGCCAAGTTCGCGTCCGCCTTCTACGGGCCGTTCCGTGTGGCCGCCGATTCGGCGCCCGCGTTCGGGGACCGCCGCGGCTACCAGATGGATCCCGCCAACGGCGACGAGGCCGTGCGGGAGGCCAAGCTCGACGTCGAGGAGGGGGCCGACATCCTGATCGTCAAGCCGGCGCTTCCATATCTCGACATCGTCCGGCGTATCAAGGACGAGACCTCGCTCCCGCTGGCCGCCTACAACGTCAGCGGCGAGTACTCGATGCTCAAGGCGGCCGCGGCCGCCGGATACCTTGAAGAGCGAACCGCGGTGCTCGAGACGCTGACCTCGATACGCCGTGCCGGGGCCGACATGATCATCACCTACCACGCCAAGGACGCTGCCCAATGGCTTCAATAGGCACCCGCGGGACCGACACGCAAGGATCAACTCCCGACGGCCGTCGCGACCCGCCAGGGTCCGGTTACGGCCCCAAGCTGCGCAGCCGCAAGGAAGGCGCGGCGATCGCCCTCGATGATCTCGACAAGCGATTGCTCAACCTGATGCAGGGCCAGTTCCCGATCGCTCCCCGTCCCTACCAGCACGTCGCCAGTCAGGCGCAGATCCCCGAGCAGGAGGTGATGGCTCGCGTCCAGCGACTGCTCGACGAGCGAATCATCCGTCAGGTAACGCCGATCTTCGATACCCGGGCGCTCGGTTACTCCTCGATGCTCGTTGCTGCCAAGGTCGACGCCGAGAATCCCTGGCGGGCGGCCAAAATCATCAACGCCCACCCGGGGGTCTCGCACAACTACCTGCGAAACCACGAGTTCAACATCTGGTTCACGATTGCGACCGAGCCTGATTCACCCCTCGGCCTCGAGGGCACGCTTGAGGTCCTCGCCAAGCTCGCGGGCGCCGAGTCGGTCCGCCAGCTGCCGACCCTGAAGCTGTTCAAGATCCGCATGGACCTCGAGATGGAGGCCGGGACCGAAACGCTCGCCAAGGCCGCTCAGGCCGCCGAGCCCGCCGAGACCGAGGCCCAGCCCTACGACGAGTTCGACCGCGACGTGATCCGGGCGCTCCAAGGCGACATGCCGGTGATCGAGGAGCCCTACGCGCCCGCCGCGGCCGAGCTCGGCATTCCGCAGCGCCAGTTGCTCGAGCATCTTGAGGGCATGCAGGAGCGCCGTCTGCTGCGCCGGGTGGCCGCGATCCTGTTTCACCGCCGGGCGGGCTTCAGTGCCAACGGCATGGGCGTCTGGCAGGTGCCCGACGAGCGCATCCTCGAGCTCGGCATGCGGATGGCCTCCTTCCGGGGCATCTCGCACTGCTACCAGCGGCCGACCTACCAGGACTGGCCGTATTCGGTGTTCACGATGGCTCACGGCCGCTCCAAGGAGGAGTGCGACGCGATCCTCGACTCGATCGCCGCCGATACCGGGATCGAGCAACGCGCCACCCTGTACTCGTCGACCGAGTTCAAGAAGATTCGCCTGCTCTACTTCACGCCCGACTACCGCGACTGGGAACGCGAGCACGCCGGCGTGTGAGCGAGCTGGCGGCTGACAGGACACAGCGCTCTACGGAGCTCTACGAACAGGCCCAGCGGGTGCTGCCCGGCGGGGTCAACTCCCCGGTGCGGGCGATGCGCTCGATCGGACGCGATCCGATCTTCATCGCCTCGGGGTCGGGCCCGATCATCGTCGACGTCGATGGCAATGAGTACGTCGACTGGGTGTGCTCGTGGGGCCCCTTGATCCTCGGACACGCCCACCCCAAGGTGGTCGGCGCGATATCCGCGGCCGCGCAGCGGGGTACGACCTTCGGGGCGCCGACCCCCGGGGAGGTGGAGCTCGCCGAGCAGGTCGCCGGGCGCATCCCCTCGGTTGAGATGTTGCGCATGACCTCGTCGGGGACCGAGGCGACGATGAGCGCCATCCGCCTGGCCCGAGCCGTCACCGGGCGCGAGAAGATCCTCAAGTTCTCTGGCGCCTACCACGGCCATGTTGATGGCCTGCTTGCCGAGGCCGGGTCGGGACTGGCCACGCAGGGGATCCCCGCCAGCCCCGGGGTGCCCGCGGGCGCTGCCGCGGCGACCGTGATCGTCCCCTGGAACGCCCCTGAGGCGCTGCCCGACACCGATGACATCGCCGCCATCCTCGTCGAGCCCGTGCCGGCCAACATGGGGGTCGTCCCGCCGGCTCCGGGTTTTCTGCAGCTCCTGCGCCGGGAGGCCGATGACCGCGGTGCGCTGCTGATCTTCGATGAGGTGATCAGCGGCTTTCGTGTCGCCCGCGGCGGAGCCCAGGACCGCTTTCGGGTCCTTCCCGACCTCACGATCATGGGCAAGATCATCGGCGGAGGGTTGCCGGCCGCCGCCTACGGCGGCCCCCGGGAGCTCATGGAGCACATCGCGCCCGCCGGCGACGTCTACCAGGCGGGAACGCTCTCGGGCAACCCGCTGGCCGTGGCGGCCGCCTTGGCCACGCTGGCCGAGCTCGATGACGGCGCCTACGCCCAGCTTGCGGCAACGACCCAGGGGCTGGCCGAGGGCATGGCCCGGGCCGCGTCCGAGGCCGGGGTGGCCGTGCAGGTGCAGAGCCTTCCCGGTCTCATGACCGTGTTCTTCTGCGAGCGGCCGGTGCGCAACTATGGCCAGGCCGCCGCGTGCGACACCGACGCCTATGGGCGGTGGTGCCGCGCATTGCTGGCGCGAGGCGTCTACCCGCCGCCGTCCCAGTTCGAGGCCTGGTTTCCGTCGCTGGCCCACAGGCCCGAGCAGGTTGAGCGCACCCTGCAGGCGGCGGCGGAGGCGTTCGAGACACTGTGACGCTGTCGGGGCTTCACGAGGCGCTAGTGCTCGAAGGGGGCACGATCGCCGAGACCCTCGCTCCTGCGCCCGGAGGCAACGCCGGGCGCGCTGGCGGCCCGCCCCAGCTGGCGGCGTCGGGACCGCGCGCGGCTGGACGCGAGCACGAATATGAGTTGCTGCTCGAGATGATCCTCGAGGGATCGCTGCTGCACTACGGGTCGCCGAGGCTGGTGCGCGTCGAGGACCCCGACCTGGCGCTGCTGCTCGGAGATCAGCTCTACGCGCTTGGGCTCTCGCGTCTCGCGGCCCTCGACGATCTCGACGCCGTGGCCGAGCTCGCCGATCTGATCTCGTTGCTCGCCCAGGCCCAGGCCGCGTCCGATCAGGCGCTTGCCCGGGCGGTGTGGGAGGCAGGGGCGACGGCGATCGGGTGGGGGTCGAGCTCGGAACACGAGGCGGCCAAGGCGCTGGCGCGGGCGGGCGGGGGCGGCGCTGCAGAGGCGCTGTTGCGCGCGGCCAGAAAAGACCTGCAAGCGGGGTCTGAGGGGCCGGTGGCGTGACTGCCGAAGCGCCTCTCCCTGTACGCTTTAGCGAAGGATTCAGTGCGGCTTAGCCGCCGTTGATGAGGCGCAAGTGGCAGATCGGCACAAACAAGGACGCAAATCCAAATACACCGTCGACCGGCGGATGCCCGGCGCCTTCGAGGGCGAGACGGTCACGCGCCGCAACTTCATGAACCTGGTCACCCAGGGCTCGGGGATAGTCGCGGCGGCCGCGTTCACACTCCCCGCACTCGGCTTCGCGATCGGGCCGATCTTCAGCCGAGAGCCGTTCAACTGGCAGCCCATCGGGCCTCCGAGCGACTTCACCCAGGAGACCTACAACATCAAGGTGATCACGATCGTCCAGGGGATCGGCGAGGCCGGAGATTCGATCGCCTACGTGCGGACCCGTGATCCCGCCATCGACACCGAGCCCGAGGACCAGTACAACCATTGGGTCGCGCTGTCCTCGCGCTGCATGCACCTTGGGTGCCCGGTGCGCTTCGTCGCCGCGGCCTCGCGCTTCATCTGTCCCTGCCATGGCGGCGTCTACGACTTCCGGGGGATGGTCGCCGGCGGCCCGCCGGTGCGTCCGCTGGACCGCTTCTACACGCGGCTGAACAAGACCACGGGATTGGTCGAGATCGGCCCGCGGTACTCGGTCAACTCCGAGCTTCACCGCTTCTCCCCGCGCGATCCGGCTCAGCCGCTGGACGGGATCGGTCAGTATCTGTACCCGGCGCGCTTCGACACCTCCGTGCTTCCCAAGAACTAACCGACGATGCCCAAGCTCCCCGCCCCGCCCCTCCCCAAGGCTCTGCAGCCGACTCCCAAGCGCCCCGGCCAGAACGGCAACGGCAAGATGACCCCGCTCGACACCGCCGCCGAAGCCGGGATCACCGTCGTCGACTGGGTCGACGAGCGGACCTCGCTGTCGCCCGGCATCCGCTGGCTGCTATTCCGCAAGGTCCCGCGCGGGATCAACTGGTTCTACACGCTGGGCTCGGCGACGATGTTCGCGTTCCTCAACCAGGCCGTTACCGGCGTGTTCCTGGCGATGTTCTACCGCCCGGACGCCTCAGGCGGGGCGTACGAATCGATCCGCTACATCACCGACGACGCCTTCCTGGGGCAGCTCGTGCGGGCGATGCACAAGTGGGGCGCCTCGGTGATGATCATCCTGATCTTCCTGCACATGGCGCGCGTCTTCTTCTTCGGCGCCTACAAGTACCCGCGGGAGCTGACCTGGATCATCGGCGTCGTCCTGCTGATCCTGACGCTGGCGATGGGCTTCACCGGGTACCTGCTGCCCTTCGACCAGCAGTCCTACTGGGCGACGATCGTGGGCGTCAACATCAACGGCACGGGCCCGTTGATCGGCCCCTATCTGTCTGACTTCCTGCGAGCCGGGCCCGAATTCGGGGCCACGACGCTATCGCGCTTCTACGCGATCCACATGATGCTGATCCCTGGGCTGATCGCTGCCCTGATCGGCGCGCACCTCTACCTGATCACCAAGCTCGGGATCTCCGCTCCGCCCTGGATCAAGGCCCAAGAGGAGATCGAGCTCCGGGAATCCGAGGTCTAGGGTGGTGCGGGCGTGAATCAAACCGAGAAGGAGCGCTACCTCCGCGAATACTCGATCCTGAAGAACGAGGGCAAGCCGTTCTTCCCGTACGCGGTCGCCAAGGACTCGATGATGGCCGTGATCGTGATGATCGTGATCATCTTCCTGGCGGCGATGTTCGGAGCCGAGCTCGGGCCGAAGGTGAACCCGACCACGACCACCTACGTCCCGCGCCCTGACTGGTACTTCTTCTTCCTCTTCGAGGTCCTCCGGGTGATGAAGAACGTCCCCAAGTTCACCGACATGGCGACGATCGGGGTGCCGACGATCTGCATGATCCTGCTCTTCCTGCTGCCCTTCTACGACCGCAGCCCGGAACGCCGGATCGAGCGCCGGCCGGTCGCCCTGATCGCCGGGCTGACGACGATCTTCGCGATGGCGTTCTTGACCTACTCGGGGGCGAACACCGGGTCGCCCAACTCGGTCGACATGAAACCACCGGCAAATCTGACCGCCGCCCAAAAGCAGACCTTCAACGCCGGTGCGGAGGTCGTCGGCCAGTCCGGCTGTCTGGCCTGTCACGTGCTCGGCGACAACGGCAACAACGGACCCGGGCCGCCGCTGACCCATATCGGCTCGATCCTGCGCCCGCAGGCGATCGCGTCGACGCTTCGTAACCCGACGGCGCCGATGCCGTCCTTCTCCAGCCTGGCGACGCAGTATCCGAACAAGTTCAACAACCTGGTGAACTTCCTGTCCGAGCTGCAGTAGTAATCGCGGACCGGGCGACAGGCTTTCATGGCGTCTAGCCAAACCAGTGCCCTGCCGCCAGGCGTGCCGGAATCCGGACAGCCGCCCAGCTCCGGGACGCTCCCAGAGCCCCAGGTACGGGCGATGTTCGATCGCATCTCGGGCGTCTATGACCGGATGAACTCGGTCATGACCGCGGGCCTTCACCACCAGTGGCGCCGGCGGGCCGCGGATCTGGCCGGACTGCCGGCCGGGGGGCACGCCCTCGATGTCGCCACCGGCACGGGAGACCTCGCTTTCGAGCTCGCCCGTCGCGTGGCGCCCTCAGGGACGGTGGTCGGTGCCGACTTCTCGGAGGGGATGCTTGAGCTGGCGCGCCAGAAAGCGGCTGCCGGCGCCGCAGTGCCCCCGGGCGTCGACGTGCGCTTCGAACAGGCCAACGCCCTGGCGCTCCCCTACGGCGACGGCGAGTTCGACGCGGCCACGGTCGGGTTCGGAGCGCGCAACTTCTCAGACCTCGGGCGCGGTCTCTCGGAGATGGCCCGCGTCGTCGCACCCGGCGGGCGCGTTGTCGTGCTCGAGATCACCACCCCCACCGAACCGCCGCTGTCCACCTTCCTCGAGCTGTGGTTTGACCGGATCGTGCCCACCCTGGGCCGGCTGGCCGGCGACTCCGACGCTTACAGCTACCTGCCGAGCTCGGTACGGCGCTTTCCGGCCCCCGAGGCCCTGGCAGCGATGATGTGGGACGTCGGGCTGCGCTCGGTCCGCTACGTACTCACGGCCGGCGGGATCATCGCGCTGCACGTGGGGGAGGTGCCCGCTTGAGCGTGACCTCGGACTCGGTCCGGGCGGTGGTGGAGGCGGGTGGCGACTCCGCACAGCGTCTCATGGCCGCGCTCGAGCCCCGGCTCGCCGGGCTGGCCACCGGTCACGGCGCTCACCTGGCCACGCATGCCGGAGAGACGATCGCCGCCGGCGGCAAACGGCTGCGACCGCTGCTCGTCTTCCTGGCTGCGGGCGCTCCGCCGCCTGAGACCGAGGGCCTACTGGGAGCAGCCGTGGCCGTCGAGCTCGTGCACAGCGCGACCTTGGTCCACGACGATGTCCTCGACGGCTCCCCGCTGCGTCGCGGACGTCCCACCGTCGCCGCCGCCGGAGGCCGCTTGGCGGCGACCGCCACGGGAGACCTGCTCTTCTCCCGCGCCTTCGCCGAGCTCGTTCAGGCGCGATCGCCCGCCGCTGTGCGTTCGCTTTCGCGCGCGAGCTCGGAGCTGGCCGCCGGCGAGCTCATGCAGCGCGCCGACGCGTGGCGAGTGGTCGGCCTTGCCCGCTACCTCGAGCGCTGTCGGCTCAAGACGGCCGTTCTGTTTCGCGCGGCCTGCGAGCTGGGTGCCCTGGAGGGCGGCGGCGAATCGGCCCGGCTGGCCGACTTCGGCGAGCGAATCGGGGTGGCCTTCCAGCTGCTCGACGATGTGCTCGACGTCACCGGTCCTCCCGAGCGAACCGGCAAGCCGCGCGGCGCCGACCTCTTGGACGGAACCGTGACCCTGCCGATGATCGTCGCGCGCGAGCGCGACTCCGAGCTCGCGGCCCTCGATCCCCGCACCATCACCTCTGTCGAGCGCGCCGCCGAGGTCTGCGGCCGGATCGCGGCCACGGGCGCGTTGGATGTTGCTCGCCGCCGGGCGCTGGAGCTGATCGAGAACGCCAAGGAGCTGCTGAGCGGGCTGCCCGGACGCCAACGCTCGGCGCTGGAGCTAGTCGCCGACGGAGTCGTCGACCGCTACGCCTAGTCGGCCCGACTAGAAATCCTCGGGGAGGATCAGGTCGGCGTTCAGCGCGGCGATGAACCGATCGATGTCCTCGGCCATGTTGGCCTCGGCGAGCCGCCTGAGATCCCAGACCATCTGCGCGAGTCCTTCATCGAGGCGTTCCTCGAGGAGGTCGACCTCCTCGCGGTCGAAGATGCCGGCGTCGAGCCAGCCGCAGTTGGGGCATTCGAGCGTCAGCTCCCAGAAGCCCTGAACCGCCTCGCCCCAACGGACGGGCTGTACGAGCTCGCAGTGGCAGTCGGGGCACATGTGCAGCCCTCGCGGGGGAAAGGTGCGCGCCTCGGATCGCACCACCGCGACAGAGCGGCCGCTGGGGAGGACGATGCGCTGGATCCTTTTCTGGTCTGGGTTCTCGCTCATCTTGGCTCGGGCGGTTTATCGGCCGGGCGGCGATCGGGCTTGAGGGACTTCCGCCGGTACAGAGGGGAACCTCAACAGATGGACGATGGACCGCTACGCTTGTCTCTCCCCATTTCCGAGAGGCCTTTTGAACAATGTTCCGAAGCCCGCCAGTTGACCTGATAGTCGTACTGATCATCGTCCTGCTGATCCTGGGGCCGAAGCGCCTTCCGGGCATCGGCAAGGGTCTGGGTCAGGGCATGCGCGAATTCAAGGAGGGGATCACGGGCGAGTCCAAGCACGAGGAGAAGCCCGAGCTGTCGGAGTCGCGGACAGTCCCCGAGCCACAACCCAGCTCCACTGAGCCGGCCTCTGCTGAGCCGGCCTCTGCTGAGCCGGCCTCCCGTAGCGGATCCGGCACGTCCGGATCCGAGCGCTCGTCGTAGCGCTCGCGCGAGCAGGAAGCGATGGCGAAGGTTCTCCGGCCCATTGGGCATGAGGATCGGCTGAGCATCGTCGATCACCTCGACGAGCTCCGTAGCCGCCTGATCATCTGCGCGATTGCCCTGGGGGTCGCCTTCGCGCTGTGCTTCTGGCAGAACAGCCTGCTGCTTACGGCGCTCAACAAGCCGCTGCCGGCGTCCGTCAAGACCGCCGCCAACCACCTCGGCGGCCTCACCAAGGACTCGGTGTCGGCGGCACGGGACATCGAGGCCAGCGCTGCCCTCTTCAGGCAGCTCTCGGTGACAGGCAAGCTTTCGCTCGCTGACCGGGCAACGATCGCCGCCGCCGCCTCCAAGCTCGAGGCGGCCGGCCAGGCGCTTCCCCAGACGACCCCCAAGAATGTGCCGATCACGATCGGCGTGGGCGAACCGTTCACCACCACGCTGACCGTGTGCTTCTACTTCGCGCTGCTGCTCGCGCTGCCGGTCCTCCTCTACCAGGCTTACGCGTTCATCATCCCGGCGCTCAGCCCCAACGAACGCCGGGTCGCGCTGCCGGTCATGCTCGCCGCCCCGGTGCTGTTCGTGATCGGCGTGATCTTCACCTACATCATCGTCTTACCGGCGGCGATCGGCTTCCTGCAGGGCTACAACAGCAACCAGTTCAACGCGCTGGTGCAGGCCAAGCCGCTGTACTCATTCGAGGTGCTGACGATGGCGGCGATCGGCCTGGCGTTCCAGCTTCCCCTCGGCCTCCTCGGCCTGCGCCAGATCGGGGTGATCGATGGCAGCACCCTGACCAAGCACTGGCGCTACTCTGTGATTGCTATCGCTGTAATCGCGGCGGCGATGCCAGGGGCAGACCCGGTGACCACCGGCCTGGAAACGCTGCCGCTCGTAATCCTCTTCGTGGCCAGCATCTTCTTGCTCAAGTTCGCCGATCGCCGGGCTGCGGCTAGTGCCGCGGCGCAGGCCCGCGAGCTCGACTCCGACGAATCCTGACGAACCGCGGCGGATACTGACGGATGCTCTTCGATCTTCGTAGCCGCGGTCGCCGGCGGACGGTGCAGGCGATCTACCTGTTCCTCGCCATCCTCCTCGGCGGCGGCCTGATCCTGTTCGGTGTGGGCACCGGCAGCGGCGGCGGTGGACTCTTCGGCGCGTTCCTGGGCAACGGCTCGGGCAACAGCCAGAGCTCGGTGGTGTCAAGCCAGGTCAAGACCGCGCAGCGTCAGACCCAGCAGAACCCCAGCAGTGCCGCGGCCTGGTCGGCGCTGCTCAGCGCCCAGGTGCAGAGTGCCCGGGACGCGAGTCCAGGCTCTGCCTCGAGCCCCCCAACCTGGAGCGCGGCCGGCCTCAAGGACCTCGCCGCGGCGGCCCAGGCTTGGGAGCGCTACCTCTCGCTGACCAAGAGCCCCGATCCCGGCATCGCCACCCTCGCGGCCCGCGGCTACCAGGCCCTGGGCCAGTACGCCAACGCCGCCAGGGCATGGCAGGTGGTCACGAGCGCCGACCCCACCGAGGCTGAGGCGTTCGTCTGCGTGGCCGCGAACTCCTACGCAGCCAAGCAGACCCGGGTGGGCGAGCTGGCCACCACGAAGGCGCTCAGCCTCGCGCCGAAGGCCGATCGCGCCCAGCTGAAGTCCGACATCACCTCGGCCCAGACTCAGCCCTCGGTCGTCCCCTCGATCTGCTGACACTGCCCGACCCCGCTGGCTAACATCGACGCCCCCCGGGCCGTTAGCTCAATTGGCAGAGCAGGGGACTCTTAATCCCAAGGTTGGAGGTTCGATTCCTCCACGGCCCATTTAGCACCCGCCGACGTCCCTCGGGCGCCGGCGGTGGCGCGTGAGAAGCTCCGGGTCGCCGTCCAGACCCACGTTCCCGACGAGCGCGAGCGCCGGCTGGCGGAGCCGCGGCTGGCTAACCTGCTGCGACTCGAGGAGCGTCCCGAGGCAGACCGGGCCGATCTGTCCAGCGGCTGGCGGCTGTTCTTCGAGCGCATGGCCGAGAAGCAGCCGATGATCCTGGCCTTCGAGGTGCGACACATTTGCGATCAGCTGAACGCGAGCCGTTGGCTGGACCGGCTATCCAAGCCTGGCCCCGTGACGGCCTGACTCAGGCGGCCGCCGCGAACGGCGCGAGCAGCTCGTCCACGCGCTCGAGCCAAGGCGTCGCGCGCAGCTCCCCGAACAGCGACCGGGCCTTGCGCAGCACCGCGGTGGCCTCGCCGGTCCGTCCGAGTTCGATCAGCACGCGGCCGTCGTCCACCAAGCTCCGGCCCAGAGCGAACGGATTCCCGCCGGCGCGGAGGGTGGTGGCCGCCTGGGCCAGGGCGGTCTCGGCTTCGGCGAGCGCTCCGCGCCGGGCCAGGAGCAATCCGCGGATCCGCTGGTGACATCCCGCGATCGTCGGAGCGGGCCCGGTCACGCCCCGAGCCAGCAACTCCTCCAGCAGTTGCACCTCATCACCCTCGAGCAGCGTGTCCATCACCTCCTCGATGCTGAGCGAACTGGCGAGGGAGAAGCTGGGGATCAGCTCCTTCGCCGCGCCCGCCATCACGGGAACGGCTTCATCCAGGCGTCCGACCGCCCGCAGAGCCACTGCTCGGGCGACGCCTTCGAGCACCTGCAGCTCGTGCCATTCCGAGGCATCGGGTTCCATCTCGAGCGCCGCCTCTAGGGCTGCGAGGTCGCCCCGAGCGGCAAACACGACGGGAGTGAAAGCGGCGGCCAGCCGCCCGCTGTCATCCTCGGCGGCTGCGCGGACCGATTCGCTGAGCGCGAGTGCTTCGTCCCAATGACCCGAGTAGGCGTGAACGCCGACCTGCTGCGCCAACAGGTCGCGCTCCCACGCACGATTGCCGCGCTCGCGCGCCAGCGCGATGCCCCGCTCCAGAAGCGTCGCGGACTCGTCGATGCGTCCAGCGAGAGCCTGAAACTCGGCGGTGTTGAAGTAGGCCCGCAGCGCCTGATCGGTGATGTCCGCGTCGAGAGCGGTCTGGAGGCCCAGAGACTGGAGAGCCGCGGCTTCGACCAGTCGGCCAGAGAGGAAGTAGACGTTCGACTTGGTAATAAGTCCGTCGGCGAGGAGCCGCTTCAGGCCTCTGGGGTCGGCGATCGAGAGTGTTACATCCGCCTCCTTGAGGGCGCGAGGTGTATCGCCCGTGAGGTATGCGATCCGCGCTCGCCGAGCCGCCAGCTCGGCGATGACCACCTCGTCGCTGACCGCCTCGAGCGCCTGATCGATGAGCTCCGCGGCATCGACCAGGTGGTTCTCATCGATCAGCACATCGGCCAGCAGCGCGCGGGTGCGCGCGGCATGCTCGCCCCGCCCACCGCGCTCCAGCACCGTGATCGCGTCCGCCAGGAGCGTCCGAGCGGCCTCACGGTCCGCCGAGCGGCCCGCGGCTACACCGGCGTCGGCGAGAAGCCTGGCCCGCTCTAGCTCGTCGTCGGCGAGAGCGGCGGCCTGCTCGAAGTATCGCCGTGCCTCGATCCCGAGGGCCAGCGAGACCGCTCGCTGCCCCGCGGCGGTCAAGGTCTCGCGAGCCGAGGTGCGGATGGCATCGGCATCCGGCGCGTCGGGCTCGGCATCGACGGCGCCAAGATAGTGACTGGCCAGGACCTCGGCGATCTCCGTCGTCTCGCCCAGCGTCGCTTGGAGGTACTCGGCCGCCGCGAGATGGAGCGCCTTACGCTCCCGGCGGGTGAGCGTGCCGAACGCAATCGTGCGCAACAGCGCCTGGAGGAAGTGATACTGCCCCGGCTCCGAGGTCAGCGAGTCGTCGTTGCGCCCGAGAACCTGCTTGGCCACCAGTGCGTCCAGAACCCGGCGCACCTCGTGCTCATGGCGGCCGCTGACCGCGGCGACGGCAGCCGGGGCGAAGGACATACCGAGCACCGATGCGTCCTGCAGGAGGCTGCGCTCGAGGTCGCCGAGCACGTCGAGCCTCGCCGCCACGAGGGCCTGGAGGGTCTCCGGTACCTCGAGGTCGTCGACGGCCGCAGTCAACACGTAGCGCTGGCCGTCCTGGCTCAGCACGCCACGATCGAGCAGCATTCGGACGGTTTCGACTGCGTAGAGCGGTACGCCCTCGGCGCGTTCGACGATCCGGGTGGCGAGCTCGGTGGGCAGCCCAGGGACCACGCTGTCGAGCAGCCTCCTCATTGCGCTCGCTTCGAGTGCGCCAAGCTCGAGATGGGACCGCCACTCCGGCCGGCGCGTGGCCAGCTCGGGACGCCCCACGGCGAGGACGAAGATCGGATGCTCTGCCGACCAGTCGAGTAGGTGATCGATGAAATCGAGCAGGCCGCTGTCGGCCCACTGCAGGTCTTCGAACGCGAGGACGACGGGAGCACTGTCGGCGAGGCGCTCGAAGAACAGCCGCCAACCGGCGAACAGGTCGGCGGCCTCGCTCGAGGTGCGCTGTTCGAGCCCGAGCAGGTGGCCCAGGCGCGGTTCGACCAGACGCCGTTCGCGCTCGTCGGACACATGTTGTTCGACGACCGCGGTCAGCTTCGCCCGGGCAGAGTCGGGATCCTCGTCCTCGACGATGCCGGCGCGAGCACGAACCATCTCGGCCAGGGCCCAGTAGGCGACTCCCTCGCCGTAGCTCAGGCAGCGGCCCTGATGCCACCAGCGCTCGTCCTCCACGCCGTCGATGTACTTGAAGAACTCCCAGAGGAGCCGAGACATGCCGGAGCCGGCCTCGCCGATCACACTGACAAGTTGCGCGCGGTCGCGAGCGCGCTCGGCCGACTCGATCACCAGTTGCAGCTCCTGATCGCGCCCCACGAACTGGGTTTCCAGGCCGGCGCTGCGGCGGGCGCCCCCGGCGCCGGCGACGACGCGCAGGGCCGTCCAGGCGTGAACGGGCTGCTCACGGCCCTTTACCTGGTGCAATCCCGCGTCCTCATAAGCGACCGCCGCCTCTGACGCTCGGCGGGTAACGTCATCCACCAGGACCGTGCCCGGGGCAGCGATCGACTGCAACCGGCTGGCGGTGTTGACGGTGTCGCCAAGCACCATGCCATCGCGCTCGGCGCCGCGGTCCACAGCGGCGTGGCCGGTCAGCACCCCGGCGCGCACGCTGAGTTCGGGCATGCCGACCTCGTCACCGAGGGCCGACACCGCGCCGGTCAGGGCGAGCGCGGCTCGGACAGCGCGCTCGGCGTCGTCCTCGCGCGCCACTGGAGTACCCCAGACGGCCATAACGGCGTCGCCGATGAATTTGGCGACGATCCCTCCGTGGCGCTCGATCAATGTCCGGCAGCGGTCGAAGTAACGTCCGAGCAGATCTCGGACCTCCTCAGGATCGCGTCGCTCGCTCAACGTCGTGAAGCCGACGAGATCGGCGAACAGCACGGTGACGAGTCGGCGCTCGGACACATGTGACCCCGGGGCTGAGCCCGCGGCCGCCGCATCGCCCCCGAGCGGTGTGCCGCAATCCCCGCAGAACTTGTCCGTGGGCTCGTTGGCTGCGCCGCAGCCAGGGCACTGGGCCGCCATCGGCGCGCCGCACTCAGCGCAGAACCTCCGCCCCGGACGGTTCTCCGTACCGCACCGCGTGCAGGTCATTGCACGATCCTATCCGCGGATCTGGGCCGAGGTGAAACGCGCTTGCGGCGCGCGACTCAGGTGAACAGGGCCGCCGGGCCCTCGGCCAGCGCCTCCCTGGCCGCCGCCCGGCCGGCCTCACGCGCGACGTCGAGCTGGTGGAATTCGAGCAGGCCGACGCCGTGCACGCGTGGCCTGATGACGACGTCGGCATGACGACCGGCTGACTCGGAGGTGTTGGCGCTCCCCAGCAGCAGCACCCGGGTCAGGGTCTCGCCCAGTGTCGGGGTGCGGGCCGCGCCGGCCGGAGTCGCTCCATTCCCCGTCGGCGGGCGGCCGTCGCGCTCAAGGCTGGCCTTGACGTCGACCGCGATCACCGGACCCTCGCCGAGCTCGGCCATGGCT
>JBAPXO010000083.1:0-2512 GCA_049284255.1 Solirubrobacteraceae bacterium
AGCCCGAGGCTCAGGAGGTCGGCGGCCCATGGCTTGTGCGAGTATCGCGCTGTGCGCGCAGACGAGTACGCCGTCCATGACGCGCTGGCCTTGGCCGAGCTCGTCGCGCGAAAGGAAATCACCGCGCCCGAGCTGCTCGAGGTCGCGCGCTCCCGGGCCCAGCAGGTCAACCCGCGCGTCAACGCGATCGTGCGGTGGATGGACGACATCGCCGACGAGCGGGTTTCCGGCCCGCTGTCGGGCCCATTCGCCGGCGTCCCCTTCCTGCTCAAGGACCTCTACCAGGAATACGCCGGACTTCCGTCGGCGGGAGGCTGCCGGGCGCTCTCCACCATCCCGGCGCCCGCGCACGCGACGGTCGTCGAGCGCTGGCTGGAGGCCGGCCTGGTGATCTTTGGCAAGACCAACACGCCCGAGTTCGGAGCCAAGGCCATCACCGAGGCCGAGCTTTACGGGCCGGCACGAAACCCGTGGAATCTCGAGCGCACGCCCGGGGGCTCCTCGGGCGGTGCCGCGGCGGCGGTCGCCGCCGGGATCCTGCCCGTCGCAGGCGCCAGCGATGGAGGCGGCTCGATCCGGATCCCCGCCGGCTGCTGTGGCCTGCTCGGGCTAAAACCCGGCCGTGGCCTCATTCCCTCGGGTCCGGGTTCCAGCGAGCCGCTGCACGGAATGGCGACCAACGGGGTGATCTCGCGCAGCGTCCGCGATACCGCGGCCATGATCGACCTGCTCGCCGGCGCCGACCCCGTCTCTCCCTACGCGCCCGCCGGACTCGACCGCCCGCTGACCGAGGAACTGACACAGGATCCCGGACGGCTGCGGATCGGCTTCCTGCACAGCTCGGCGATCAATCCCGAGCCCCATCACGAAGCGGTGACAGCGGTCCGGGAGGCCGCGGCATTGCTGGAGGAGCTCGGGCACCACGTCGAGCAGGTCGACCCTCCGCACGACGATGCCGCGCTCTCACGCGACTTCCTGAACATCTGGTTCGCCCACGTCGCCCACGACGTCGAGGAGGTAAAGCGGCTTACCGGGGCTGATGACTCCGGCTTTGAGCAGGACACGCTGATCATGGCCGCGCTCGGGCGTGGCTTGCGAGCCGCGGAGTTGAGCGCGGCGCTAGAGCGCCGCCACGATTACATCGCCGCGCTGGCGCGGTTCTTCTCAAGTCACGATCTCCTGCTCACCCCGACTCTCGCCGACCCGCCGCCCAAGATCGGCGCGCTCGACACCCCCGCCGCGCTGCGTCCGGTGGCATCGGCGCTGCTGCGCACCCACACCGCCGCCCTGCTCTCGCGAGTCGGCGTGGTGGACAAGATGATCTCCGAGAACCTGGGGTGGGTTCCCTTCACCCAGCTCGCCAACCTCACCGGCCGCCCGGCGATGAGCGTCCCTCTGCATTGGACGCCCGACGGCGTGCCTCTCGGCGTCCAGTTCGTGGCGCCACTGCGGGGCGAGGCCACGCTGATTCGACTGGCCGGGCAGCTTGAGCAGGCGCGGCCGTGGTTTGACCGCCGGCCGACGATCTAGGGTCGGGACGCTAGAACCAGGTGGCGTTCCAGGGTGCCAGCGGCGTCGAGAACATCGCGTCGACGCGCGCGACCGTCCCCGGCGTGTGCTCGCGGGCTGCGCCGGACACCAGCAACTGACCCAGCGTGAAGCCCCCGAGGTAGATCGAAGCCAGCCCTCGCTGGGTGACCTCCAGATCGGCGTTCTTGTCCGTGCGCTCGCACTCGACGTCCTCGCCGTCGGCCGCCAGCCGGTAACGACCCGCGGCCGGGCCTCCGGTGTCTTCGTCGATCACCTCCAGGACGACCTCGCCGGGCGCCGCGTAGCGTCGGGCAGCAAGGGCGGCCGGGACATCGAGCAGCCGCAGCCATGTGAGGTCGACCTGCTCGGTCATGACCAGGGAACGCCCGTCTGCGAGCAGCCAGCGCACCTCCTCGTCGACCGGGCGGTTGCGCAACTTGACCTCATCGACGAGGTCAATCCCGCTGAGATAGGCCCAGAAGTCCCGGTAGGCCGACTCGGTCGCGGTCGCCATGTCCCAAACCTCGAGGGTTCCCAACGGCGGAATCAGGCTGTCGCCGCCGGTGGCCTTCCAGGCGAGCAGGCCGTCGGGCCCGTCGTCGCCGTCATGGATGAACCAGTTGGGAGGTAGCCCCTCGTAGCGCTCGTACCCATTGAGCCCGAGTACGCGGTGATACCAGACGGCGCTCCGGTCGATCTGGCCCGCACGGCCACGTCGGGCGGCGGCAAAGATCTCCGGGGCGAGCGTGCCCAGCTCCTCCGGCCGGACGGCTCGGACCCGCGCCGGTTCGCCGGGGCACGACGCTCCGGGACGGCTGCTGCGCAGGGTGTAGTCCGCGGAGAGCGTCGCCGGCGCATACCCGAACCGGCCGTAGATCGGCCACTCCGCCGCGATCAGGATGCTGACGGCATCGCCTCGTTCCTGGGCCGCCCCGAGCGAGCTCTCGAGCATCCGCCGCATCAAGCCCCGGCGCCGGTGGGT
>JBAPXO010000084.1:0-5111 GCA_049284255.1 Solirubrobacteraceae bacterium
GTGTGCGCGCCGTCAGGGTGGTGTCCGTGCCCCTGCGGGGACGTCAGATGATGCTCGAAGACGATCGCGTCCATCGAGGCTTCAGCTTAGAGTCTCAGTGAGCGCTCACCCCGTGCCTGTCTGCCACCGGGTGGCGCAGCTTCGTCGGCAACTCGGGCGCCGGGACCTCCACTGGACGCGCGGCGACGATCACGTCGAGCGCCTCCAGGATGTTGCGCAGGTTGACGAGCAGCGCGCCTCCTACCGGCCAGAAGCCGTTGGGAAGCTCGTCGAGGTCGAGCCGGTCAGCCAAGGCCTCGACGTCGGCCCGAACGGCGCGTAGGCCGGTGGCCCCTCCGGCCGTGACCTCCTCGCCCGCGCGGTGAACGAGCTCCAGGTAGGGCCCCCGAAAGCAGTCGGGCCAGCGCTCGGGCTGGAGATGGGCAAGGCCGACCGTCCGGGCCATGCTGCGCGTCTCGGCGACAGCCTGCCCCAGATGCTCGAGCATGTCGCCGAAGCTCTGAGCCGCGCGCATCCGTCCGGCGGCTGCCGGACGCGGGTTCAGCCGCCCACTCTCACGTGCTTGATGCAGGGTCGTCCACGCCTCGTCGAGCTTGCCGTCGAGCTCCTCGGAGCGGGCGATCCATCGCTCCACCGCTTCCTGCAGCGGCCCGGCGGAGAGATCTTCAGCGATCCCGAGGATCAGGTCGCCCGTGCCCTCGACGATCGACTCGATCTGGCGTGCCGCGCTGCGGTCGCGCAGCGGTGGCCAGACCAGGAGGTTGACGAGCAGACCGACGCCGATCCCGATGCCGGTATCTCCCAGGCGGGCCAGGAGCATGCCGCTCTTGTCGCTGTAGCCGGCGACCAGCACGATCACCGCGGTGGCGGCGATCGCGGTCGCATCGGCTCGCAGGCCCCGCACCGAACCGACGACCAGGCCCACAAGCACGACGAGTCCCAGCGAGAGGGCGTTGAGCCCGAACAGATGCCCGGCGCCGAACGCCAGGAGGACGCCGATCAGACTCGCCAAGGCCTGTTGAAGGCCATTGCGAAGCGTGCCGAACACCGTGGCTTGGACCGTGAGCAGCGCCACCCACGGCGCCAGGAACTCCTGCGAGGTGTGCAGCACCTTGACCGAGATCACCCAGGCGAGGACGGCGGCAAGCGCCACCTTGACCATCTGAGCAGCGTTCGCCCAGCGGACCGGATCGGTCAGGCGGTCGGCGACGGCGTCTATCACTACGTTTTCTGGCTACCCGGCGAGGGCCGGGCCGACACGTCCGCACCCAGACGATTTCCCTGCTCCGAGGCTCTTCTTTCCTGCTATTCAGGCCAGGCGAATGCCGAGATCGCGCAGCTGCCCGGCGTCCACAGGTGCCGGCGCACCCGTAAGCGGATCGCCGCCGCTCGTGGCCTTCGGGAAGGCGATCACCTCGCGAATGTTGTCGCGACCGGCGAGGATGGCAACGACCCGATCGAGCCCCAGCGCGATCCCACCGTGCGGGGGAGCCCCGTAACGGAGCGCGTCCAGGAGAAAGCCGAATCGGGCCTGCGCTTCCTGGTCGTCGATGCCGATGAGCTCGAAGACGCGCTCCTGGATGTCTGAGCGGTGACTACGAATCGATCCCCCGCCGATCTCGTTGCCGTCGAGCACGAGGTCGTACGAGCGTGAGAGGAGCGGCCCGGGATCATCCATGTCCTGCACGTCGGCGGGCTCACCGGCCGCGGTGGCCGGAGCAGTGAAGGGATGGTGCTCGGCGTCCCAGCGGTTCTCCTCGGGTCGCCAGGCGAACATCGGAAACTGGACGATCCAGCGGATGTCGTGCGATCCGGGCGGGATCAAGTCAAAGCGCCGCGCGAGCTCAAGGCGCAGCGCGCCGAGCGCCTGGCCCGCCGTGGCGGCCTGGTCGGCGACGATCAACAGCAGGTCACCCGGGGAAGCCCCCAGGCGCTCGTTCACGGCCTTGAGCTCCTGGGGACTCAGGAACTTGGCAACCGGTGAGCGCCAGGCCGTGTCGGCTTGCGCTCCCTCCTGCACGAACGCCCACACCAGTCCCTTGGCGCCATGCTGCTTGGCCAGCTCGGTGAGCGCGTCGAGCTCGGAACGTGGGAGCTCCCGGGCGCCGGCGTTGATCCCCCGCACGACGCCGCCACTCCCCAGCGCCCCGGAAAACACCTTGAACTCCGTCCCCTCAAGCGCGCCTCCGAGGTCGACGAGCTCGAGTCCGAAGCGAGTGTCGGGGCGGTCTGAGCCAAAGCGACCGACGGCCTCGGCGTAGGTCATACGAGGCCACGGGGGCGCGGGGACGTCGAAGCCCGCGCGCTCGAAGACCGGGCCCATCACCGCCTCGGTCGTCTCGAGCACATCCTGCTCCTCCACGAACGACATCTCCACGTCGAGCTGGGTGAACTCCGGCAGCCGGTCGGCGCGCGAGTCCTCATCGCGAAAACAGCGAACGATCTGGTAGTAGCGCTCAAAGCCGCCGATCATCAGCAACTGCTTGAAGAGCTGGGGCGACTGGGGCAGCGCGTAAAAGGATCCCGGCGCGATTCGCGCCGGCACCAGGAAGTCTCGTGCCCCCTCAGGGGTGGAGCGGGTCAAAAACGGCGTCTCGATCTCCAGGAAGTCACGCGCATCGAGGATGTTTCGCATCACGGCGATCACCCGATGGCGCAGCGCGATCGCTTCCTGCATGGGGGTGCGGCGCAGGTCCAGCGAGCGGTGGCGCAGGCGGAGGTTCTCGTCGACCGGGATGTCCTCGTCGACCGGGAAGGGCGGCGTGTCGGCGTCGGCGAGGATCTCCATCTCGACGACCGCGAGCTCGATCTCGCCGGTTGGCAGCCCGGGGTTGATGTTCTCGGGCGCAC
Source organism: Solirubrobacteraceae bacterium (assembly GCA_049284255.1). Taxonomy (GTDB): domain Bacteria; phylum Actinomycetota; class Thermoleophilia; order Solirubrobacterales; family Solirubrobacteraceae; genus Palsa-465. The sequence continues at coordinate 2,851 of JBAPXO010000084.1, forward strand.
GCTTGGTGACGGTCCCGGTAGCCGTGATCACGTCCTCAGAACGCAGGCGGTGGGCGTCGGCGTGGGCGTCGGGGGCAGTGGCCGGATTGAAGACGAGCTGCACGATCCCCGACCGGTCACGTAGGTCGATGAAGATCAGGCCGCCGTGGTCCCGGCGGCGGTGCACCCAACCCGCGACTCGCGCGGGCGTCTGTGCACGCGCGGCGTCGAGCTCGCCCGCCCAGGTGTCGCGGTACCGGTTGGGACGGGGTGCCACCTGCATATCGCTCACAGTCGGCTCCCTCGAAGAATCGTTGGGATCACGGTCTGGATCGCCTGCTCGTCCTGCTCGCCGGATTCCATGTTCCTCAGGCTGACCTCCGTCTCGTCGCCGATGATGGCAACGTAGCGGGCGCCGATCCGGTCGGCGTGCTTGAGCTGTCCCTTCAGCGATCGTCCGGCCAGCTCCATCTGGGCACTCAGTCCCGCCTGGCGAGCTGCGTTGGCGAGCTCGAAAGCGGCTCGCGTGGAGCCGTGGCCGGCCACGGCGACGTAGAGATCGACGAGGTCGGGAGCGATCGGCAGTTCGCCCGCGGCCATCAGCATCCGCTCGACTCCCGCAGCCCAGCCCGAGGCCGGGGTCGGTGCGCCGCCAAGCTGCTGCATGAGCCCGTCGTAGCGACCACCCCCGCCCACACCCGACTGAGCGCCCAGGGCGTCGGAGGCGAACTCGAACACCGTCCGCGTGTAGTAGTCCAGCCCACGCACGAGGGTCGGGTCGAGCTCGTAGCGCACGTCGGCGTCGTCGAGGAGCTCGCGGACACGCGTGAAGTGCTCGGCGTCGTCCGGCGCGAGGCGGTCCAGCAGGGTCGGCGCCTCGCGCATCGTCTGCTGTGTGGTGCGGTCGCCGGCGTCGAAGGCCCGCAGCGGGTTCAGGTCGATGCGCGCGACGACCTCTTCGGAAAGCGAGTCCTCGTGGGCTCGCAGGAAGGCTATGAGCTCCTCGCGATACTCGGCGCGGGTCGCGGGGGTGCCCAGGCTCGAGAGGCGAAGCCGGGTCTCGCGAGCGCCGAGCGCCTCGAGCAGCTCGGCGAGCAACACGATCAGCTCGGCGTCGGTCTCCGGCGACTCCGACCCGATCGCCTCGGCTCCAACCTGCCAGAACTGCCGGTAGCGACCTCTCTGGGGCGCTTCGGAGCGGAAGAAGCTCGACAGGTACCACAGCTTGACCGGCTGAGGAAGCTTGTGCATCCCGTGCTCTAAGTAGGCGCGGCACACCGGGGCCGTCCCCTCGGGACGCAAGGTCAGCGAGCGTCCGCCTCCGTCGTCGAAGGAGTACATCTCCTTCTGGACGATGTCGGTCGCCTCCCCCACCCCGCGGGCAAACAGCTCGGTGGCCTCGAAGGTCGGGGTCTCGATGCGCCGGTAGCCGGCGGCGCCGAGGATGCGGTGCGCGTGGGCCTCGAGCACGGCGCGGCGGGCCGCGTCGGCGGGAAGCACATCAAACGTGCCCCGAGGGGCCTGGATCGAGCTCATGGTGGAGCCCGGGGCTAGTGGTTGGGCTGCGCGAGCTCGCGCAGGAATGGATTGCTCTGGCGCTCGGCCCCGAGCGTCGTCAACCCCATGTGACCGGGATGCACAACCGTCTCGTCGGGATAGGCGTCGAGCAGTGATTCGATCGAAGCCAGGAGCGTCGGCCAGTCGCCGCCGGGAAGATCCACGCGTCCCACCGAGCCCTGGAAGAGGACATCGCCTGAGAACAGCGCGCCGTGATCGGCCACCGCGTAGCTGACGTGACCGGGACTATGGCCGGGCGTGAAGCTGACCTCGAAGCGCAGGCCGGCCAGGTCAAGGGTCTCACCACCGGCGACGGTCTCGTCGGCGTCGTAGCTCTCAAACGGTCCGAAACCCGGCCATGGAACGAACGACATGATGTCGGCCAGGACCCGCGTCTCGAGCTCCGGGCAGTAGACCGGCGCCCCGGTGGCGCGGGCGACCGGGGCCACGGCTCCGATGTGGTCGAAGTGGGTGTGGGTGAGCAGAATGGCCTCGACGGTCGAGATCCCCAGCTCCCCTAGACCTTCTGTTATCCGGTCGGCCTCGTCCCCGGGATCGACGATCACCGCTCGATCGCTGTCGGGGGCGCGGACGATGAAGCAGTTCTCCTGCACCGGTCCCACGGTCAGCATGCGGGCTTCGATCATTGCTGCTCGGCCTGCTTCTTCATTCTCCGCCGGTACAGGTAGTTCTCCAGATAGAAGCCCGAGGGCACATTGAGGAGC
>JBAPXO010000085.1:0-6965 GCA_049284255.1 Solirubrobacteraceae bacterium
GACGAGAACTGTCGTGAGTTTGGCATCACTGTCTTTCCCCGGGGACACGAAAATCAGGGCATCGTCCACGTGATCGGTCCCGAGTTGGGCGTGACGCAACCAGGCATGACGATCGTCTGCGGAGACTCGCACACTTCGACGCACGGGGCGCTCGGCTCTTTGGCCTTCGGCATCGGCACGAGCGAGGTCGAGCACGTGCTCGCCACGCAGTGCATGGTCCAGAGCAGGCCCAAGTCGATGCGGATCCTCTATGAGGGTGAACTTGGCTTCGGGGTGACGGCCAAGGACCTGATCCTGGCCACGATCGGCCAAATGGGCGTCGCCGGTGCCGTCGGCCACGTCGTGGAGTTCGCGGGACCGGCGATCGAGTCACTGACCATGGAGGGTCGGATGACGGTCTGCAACATGACGATCGAGGGTGGCGGGCGCGCCGGGATGATCGCGCCCGATGAGACGACCTTCGAATGGGTGATCGGCCGCCCCGGCGGACCCTCGGAGGTCCCCGACGAGTGGCGCTCGCTGTACACCGAGGAAGGTGCCTCATTCGATCGCGAGATCGTCGTCGACGCTGCCGCAGTAAGCCCGATGGTGACTTGGGGCACGACACCCGGGATGGTCGTTCAGGTCTCTGACTCGGTGCCCGACCCGACCACCGACCAGGATGAGCGCGCACTTCACTACATGGACCTGAGCCCGGGAACTCCCATCCAGGAGATCAAGCTCGACCGAATCTTCATCGGCTCGTGCACCAACTCGCGGATCGGCGATCTGCGCGCCGCCGCCGAGGTCATCGACGGCCGCAAGGTCGCCCACGGGGTGCAGGCGATGGTCGTGCCGGGCTCCCAGCAGGTCAAGGTCCAGGCCGAACGTGAGGGACTGGACGAGGTGTTCCGCCGCGCCGGCTTCGATTGGCGCGACGCGGGCTGCTCGATGTGCCTGGGGATGAATCCGGACATCGCCGCCCCCGGCGAACGGGTGGCTTCGACCTCGAACCGGAACTTCGAAGGTCGCCAGGGGCGGGGCGCGCGTTCGCACCTGGTCTCGCCCCAGATGGCCGCCGCTGCCGCCATCGAGGGCCACTTCGTGGACATCCGAGATTGGGAGGCGTAATGAAAGCGATCGAGACGATCACCGGGAAGGTGTCGGTGCTGGACCGAGACGACGTCGACACCGACCAGATCATCCCCAAGCAGTTCCTCAAGCGGATCGCCCGGACCGGGTTCGGGGAGTTTCTCTTCTTCGATTGGATGAAGGAGCCCGGATGGCATCTGCCGCCCAACCCGATCCTGGTCAGCGGAGCCAACTTCGGCTGTGGGTCCAGTCGTGAGCATGCCGCGTGGGCTCTGGAGGACTACGGCTTTCAGACCGTGATCGCCCCGAGCTTCGGCGACATCTTCCGCTCCAACGCGACCAAGATCGGTCTGCTCCCCGTCCAGCTGACCACCGAGGAGTGCCGGTCGATCGCCGAGGCCGGCGAGGCGCAAGTCGATCTCCAGGCCCAGGAGGTCCGCTGGCCGGGTGCAACGGCGAGCTTCGAGATTGATGGGGAGATCAAGCACCGATTGCTCAACGGACTCGACGACATAGCCGTCACCCTCGCCGAGGACAGCGAGGCGATCGAGGACTACGAAGGCCGGCGCGAGCGCCCCGGTCCCGTCACCACGGCGCTATGAACCCGCCGACTCCGGCTCCCGCAGCGCGGGCATTCTCGCGCCACGCGCCCGATTACGACGCCCAGCGCCGGCGGCTGGTCCCGCCCTACGACGCCTTCTACGGTGCGGCCGCGGACGTCGTCTCGTTGCGCGCCAGCCCCGGTCGCCGGCTTCTCGATCTCGGCGCCGGCACCGGGCTGCTGAGCGAGGCCCTGGTCACCGCTGAGCCCGGCGCCACGGTGGAGCTGGTCGACGCGTCGGCCGAGATGCTCCAGGGCGCCCGCGAACGACTCGGCGCGGCCGTCGTGGCCGTGCACGTTCAAGACCTGCGTGAGCCTCTGCCGGCGGGCCCCTTCGATGCGATCGCCTCGGCGCTGGCCATCCATCATCTCGAGCACGAGGAGCAGCGCGACCTCCTGCGGCGCGTCCACGAGCGCCTGACCCCGGGGGGAGTGTTCGTCAATGCCGAACAGGTCGCCGCCCCTTCGACCGACCTCGACGAGATCTACGAGCAGATGTGGGCGCGTCACTGCAGCGCAAGCGGGGCGACCCCGCGCGAGCTCGACGACGCCCGCGAGCGGATGCGACACGACCGCTGCGCGCCTACCGGAGCTCAGCTGGATTGGCTGCGCGACGCCGGCTTTACGCCGGTGGCCTGCGTCTTTGCCTCGTGGCATTTCGCCGTACTCGCCGGCTGGAGACCTGAGCCGTGACCGACCGCGACTGGGACGCCGCCACCTACGACCGGATCTCGGCGCCGCAGCAGCGCTGGGCGGCCGAGCAGCTCGACCGCCTCGAGCTCAAGGGCGACGAGGTGGTGCTCGACGCCGGCTGCGGCTCGGGAAAAATCACCCTCGAGCTCGCCCGGCGGGTTCCGCACGGCACCGTGTACGCCGTCGACGCCGCACCGTCGATGGTCAGGCACACCCAGGAGGCACTCGGTGACCGGGCGATCGCGTTCTGCCAGGATCTCGTCGAGCTCGCCCTTCCCGAGCCCGTCGACGTCGTCTTCTCCAACGCCACCTTTCACTGGATCGCGGACCACGACGCCCTGTTCGCGGCGCTTCACCGCAACATGAAGTCAGGCGCTCGACTGCTTGCCCAGTGCGGCGGCCGGGGGAACATCGACGCGTTTCGCAAGACCGCCGACGAGGTCGCCCACCGTGAGCCGTTCGCGCCCTACTTCAGCGACTGGCAGCGGCCCTGGAACTATGCGACCGCCGAGGAAACCGCCGAGCGTTTGGAACGAGCGGGCTTTGAACAAGTCTCCACCTGGCTGGAGGACAAGCCGACCGAGCTCGAGGAGCCGCGCAGCTTCGTGGCCACCGTCTGCCTGGTGCGCCACCTCGACCCGCTTCCCGAGGAGCTCCGTGACCGGTTCGTCGATGCGGTGCTGGCGGAGGTGGGGGAGCCGCTGGTGCTCGGCTACGTCCGCCTGAACATGAGCGCTCGCCGGCCCTAGGGCCTAAGTCCCCCCGCGGGGGGACGGCCGTTCCCTCCGCGGGATGTTTCGCGCCCCGCCCTCGCGTCGTACCGTTGTCGGCGGATCCGGACGAGGCAAAGGAGCCACCGTGAAGACACGCCCATCGGTCAACGCCGCCTACGAGGCATTGGGAAGGTTCGTGGTCCGCTTTCGCTGGGCCGTCGTCGGCTTCTGGATCCTGGTCGCGATCGTCACGTCCGCAACGCTGCCGTCGCTCGGCAGCGAGGTCAACGACAACAACAGCGCTTTTCTGAACAAGAGCGCGCCCAGCACCAAGGCCGCCAACCTGGCCGCGCCGCTGCTCGGGAGCGGAGCCGCTGGGCGCGTCAGCCAGGTCACGATCATCGGCACGCGATCGGGCCAGCTCACCAGTGCTGACCTCGCGGCCCTGCAGCGGGTGGCCGGGCTGGCCTCCGGCGTCCCCAACGTCCAGTCGGCAAGCCTGCTCGGGCTCTCGGCCGACGGCCGGGCCGCTCAGGTCCGCGTGCGCGTGGTCCTGAGCGCCAACGACATCAGCAAAGACAAGACGACCGTGGACGCGCTGCAGAGCACGTTCTCCCGGGCCAACCCTCCGCCGGGACTCCAGCTGCACCTCGCCGGGCAGGTGGCGACCCTGGTCGCCAACCAGCAGAGCTCCAACCGCGCCGGCAACAAGGTCCAGGGCTTCTCATTCCTGTTCGTGATCCTGCTGCTGCTGGTCGTCTTTCGCTCCATCCCCGCCGCCATCGTCACCCTGCTCCCCAGCGGCCTGGCGCTAGCGATCTCCACCCGGCTGATCGGCGCGCTCGGCGCGGGCGGACTGCAGGTGTCGTCGATCACCCAGGTGCTGCTGATCGTGCTCCTGATCGGCGCCGGCACCGACTACGGGTTGTTTCTGGTGTTCCGCGTGCGCGAGGAGCTGCGCGACGGGCGCGAGCCTCACGAGGCCGTCCAGCGCGCGCTGGTGCGAGTCGGGGAATCGATCACCGGCTCGGCCGGCACGGTGATCGTGGCCCTGCTGACGCTGCTGCTGGCCAGCTTCGGGCTCTACCACGATCTCGGCATCCCGCTCGCCGTGGGCGTGGCGGTCATGCTCTGCTTGGGCCTGACACTCCTGCCCGCGCTGCTGGCGATCCTCGGGCGCCGCGCCTTCTGGCCCTCAAAGATCGAACCCGGCACCCAGCGTGAGGGCGTCTGGGGCCACGTCGCCGGCCGGCTGGTCACGCATCCCGCCGCGACCCTGGCGATCGGCGTGCTCGTCTTCCTGGCCCTGGCCGCCGGCGCCCTGGGGTTCAAGTCCGGGGGGTTCGGCGGCGCGACGTCGGCCCCCAAGGGCTCTGACGCCGCCGCCGGCAACGCTGCCCTGGCGCAGCACTTCCCGCAGACCAGCAACAACCCGGCCAACCTCGTCGTGGCCTACGCGCGGCCGGTATGGAACGAGTCTGCGCGGCTGGCCACCGCGGAGTCCTCCCTGCGCCGCTCCGGCGCATTCACGCAGCTCGCCGGTCCGCTTGATCCCAACGGCGTCAGGCTTACCCCGGCGCAGCTGAGCACCCTGCACGCCGAGCTCGGGCCGCCCCAGAGGCTGGCGCTGAGCAAGCCTGGAGGCCTCAAGCTCTCGGCCGACGTCTACAACGCGTACCGGAGCACGGCCCAGTTCGTCTCCGCCGACGGGCGCACGGTCCAGTTCGAGGCCAGCCTCGCCGCCGGCGCCCAGGATTCGACCGCGGCCATGAACGCGACCCCCAAGATCCGATCGGTCGTCGACGAGGCCGCGACACGTTCGGGCGCCGTCGCCAACGGGGTGGCCGGGGAGGCAGCTGCGGTCTACGACATCAACTCCACCGCCGACCACGACCTCAAGGTCGTCATCCCGGTGGCGATCATCGCCATCGGCTTGCTCCTTGCCCTCGTGCTGCGCAGCGCGGTGGCGCCGGTGTACCTGATCGTGAGCGTCGCCCTTTCGTACCTGGCAGCGCTGGGCGTCGCGACGATCGCCTTCATCTACATCGGCGGCGAGGGTGGCATCAGCTTCATCCTGCCGTTTTTGATGTTCATCTTCCTGCTGGCCCTCGGGGAGGACTACAACATCCTCGTGATGACCCGGATCCGCGAAGAGGCGCGCGAGCTGCCGCTGCGTGACGCCGTGGTCAAGGCGATCTCGCGCACGGGCTCGACCGTTACGTCAGCGGGGATCATCCTCGGCGGCACGTTTGCGGTGTTCGCGATCGTCGGCGGGGGCGGATCCGGAGGCAGCCAGCTGCGCGCGATCGGGTTCGGGCTGGCCGCCGGCATCCTCATGGACACCTTCTTGGTGCGCACCCTACTCGTGCCCTCGACGGTGATCTTGCTCGGCCGCTGGAACTGGTGGCCATCCGCGCTCAGCCGTGAGCCTGAGATCAGCTACCGTGGCGGTCCGCCATGGCCCAAAGAGTCATCCTCCTCCCCGGAGACGGAATCGGTCCCGAGATAACGGCGCCCGCCGTCGAGATCCTCAACGCCGTCGCCGCCGGCCAATTCGAGTTCGAGGAGCACGTCTTCGGCGGCGCCTCGATCGACGCCCACGGGACCGCGCTCACCGATGAGACCCTGGCCGCGTGTCGCCAGGCCGACGCCGTCCTGCTGGCAGCCGTGGGCGGCCCAAAGTGGGATACGACCGATCCCGGAAAACCCCGCCCCGAGCAGGGGCTGCTGGGGCTGCGCAAAGGACTTGGCCTGTTCGCCAACCTGCGTCCGGTCAAGCCGCTGCCGGCGCTGTATGACGCCAGCCCGCTGCGCCGTGAGATCATCGAGGGCACCGACCTGCTGGTCGTGCGTGAGCTGACCGGGGGGATCTACTTCGGCGAGAAGACACGGACCGCCGACAGCGCCTCGGACGCCTGCGTGTACACCCGGGAGGAGATCGAGCGGATCGCCCGGGTGGCCTTCGGTGCCGCCCGCTCCCGGGTGACCAGCGTCGACAAGGCCAACGTGCTCGAGACCAGCAGGCTATGGCGGGAGGTGGTCCGCGACCTGCACTCCACCGAGTTCCCCAACATCGAGCTCGAGCACCTGCTCGTCGACAACGCCGCCATGCGATTGGTGGCGGCTCCCCGCCACTTCGAGGTGATCGTCACCGAGAACATGTTCGGCGACATCCTCTCCGACGAGGCCGCGATGCTCACCGGCTCGCTGGGGATGTTGCCCTCGGCCTCGCTGGGCGAAGATGGGGACCCGGGGGTCTTTGAGCCCGTCCACGGCTCCGCGCCCGACATCGCCGGCCGCGGCGTCGCCAATCCACTGGCGATGTTCCTGTCGGCGGCGCTGATGCTGCGCCACGGATTTGGCATGGAGGAACAGGCGGCAGCGATAGAATCGGCCGTCGATCGTGCGCTCGCCGATGGGCTGCGCACGGCCGACCTGGGGGGAGACGCGACGACCGCGCAGGCCACCCAGGGAGTCCTGGCACACCTCTGAGCAGTACTACAAGGAGCAGTCGTGGAACAAGTCGACCTCATCTGGCACAACGGAGAACTCGTTGCCTGGGAGGACGCCAAGGTTCACGTACTGACCCATGGCCTGCATTACGGCACCGGGGTGTTCGAGGGCGAGCGCGCCTATGACACCGCGCAGGGTCCGGCGATCTTCCGCCATCACGATCATCTCCGGCGCCTGCTGCAGTCGGCCGAGCTCTACTACATGCCGGTGCCCTACACGCTGGAGGAGCTCCGCTCCGCCACCCATGAGCTGCTGGCCGCCAACGGCCTGCGGGAGTGCTACATCCGGCCGATCGTCTACCGCGGGTACGGCCAGATGGGGCTCAACCCGTTGGACTGCGAGGTGTCAGTGTCGATCGCCGCCTGGCCGTGGGG
>JBAPXO010000086.1:0-2435 GCA_049284255.1 Solirubrobacteraceae bacterium
GCGGAGACCTGTTTCCACGGCCGTGTGTTGGCTACGGCGTCGGCCTCGAGCCACCCCCGCCGTGCCGTGGCCACTCCGTAGCGCGCCACCTCAAAACCCCCGGTCCGGTGAGCGTCGCAGTTGATCACGATCGGGATCCCCGCGGCCGCGGCCGCCCGGGCGTGGACGTCGTTGAGATCACGCCGGTCGGGGCTGGCGTTGATCTCGAGCATCGTCCCCGACGCGGCCGCCGCCTCGACGACCTCCGGGAAATCAAATGAGTACGGCGGTCTCCGCTCGATCTTGCGCCCCGACAGGTGTCCGATCACGTCAACGAGCGGGTTGGAGATGGCACGCACGATGCGCGCGGTCATCGCCGCGCTGTCCATGGCAAAGGACGAGTGGACGGAAGCCACGACCCAGTCGAGCGTCTCGAGGACCTCGTCGGAATAGTCGAGGGTCCCGTCGGGGAGGATGTTGACCTCCGAGCCCGCGAGCAGCTCGAGTCCGCCGACGGCATCGGTTCCCGAGAGCTCCCGGATCCGCTCCACCTGTTCGCGCAGGCGGTCGGGCGAGACCTCGTCTCCGAACCCGAACGACGCCGAGTGGTCGGTGATCGCCAGGTAGTCATAGCCGGCCTCGCCTGCGGCCAGGGCCATCTCCTCGATCGAGGCCGTCCCGTCGGAGGCCGTGGTGTGACAGTGCAGATCGCCCCGCAGGTCGTCGATCGTGATCAGCCGGGGGAGCGTCCCCGCGGCGGCGGCCTCGAGCTCGCCACGGTTCTCACGTAGCTCGGGCTCGATGTACTCCAGCCCGAGCAGGGCGTAGACCTCCTCCTCGCGGGCGCAGCGCCGGGTCTCGCCGCTGGCGTCGTCGAGCACCCCGTACTCGGACACGTGCAGCCCTTTGCGGACCGAGGCCTCTCGCAGCGCCATGTTGTGCTCCTTGGAGCCCGTGAAGTGCTGCATGAGATTGCCGAACTGATCGGGTGCGACGATTCTGAGGTCGACCTTCAGCCCGGTGTGAGAGCGCAGCCGCACGCCGGACTCGGTCGGGTTCTGAGCGGCCTCGACGAGCTCGAGCTCGGCGGCGGCCTGCGCCAGGGCGAAAGGTTCATGGGCGGTGGCGATCACGTCGAGGTCCTTGACGCTGTCGGTCATCCGCCGCGCTGAACCCGCGAGCTCGACCCGCTCGGAGGCGGGGTGGTCGCGCAGCGCCGCCACGAGCTGATCGCCGACGGCCAGGGCGCGGTTGAGCACCATCCGTCCCCCGCCCCCGTTCTCCCCCTGCTCGGCCTGCGCCCGCGCGGCGGTGGCCGCAGCGAGCAGTCCCTCCTCGGCCTTGGGACCGAAGCCTTTCAGGGCCCGGATCTTGTGCGCGGAGGCGGCCGCCTCGAGCGCGTCGAGGGAGTCGATCGAGAGCTCCTCGAACAGGCGACGCGCGCGCTTGGGGCCCAGCCCGGGCAGATGGGTCAGCTCGAGCAGCCCTGGGGGAAACTTTGCCCGCAGCTTGACCGCGGCCGGGATGGCACCATCGTCGGCGAGGGCGAGCACCTTCTCTTGAATAGTCGCTCCGATACCCGGCAGCTCGGTCGCCCGGCCCTGACGCGCGAGCCCGGTTACCGACACCGGGGCGTCGCGCGCGGCCTTGGCGGCATTGCGGTAAGCGACGATTCTGTGGATGATGGCTCCGTCGAGCTCGTAGAGATCGCCGAGCTCGTCCAGCGCCGTCGCGATCTCCGTGTTCGTCGGCTCGGCCATCCTCCTGGGAGATTAGTCGGGCCCGACGGCCCGGAGGTCAGGAGGGCGGGCGCTATACTTTCTGAAGCAACCCCTAGAAGGAGAGCCAGATGTCAGACCCGGTTTCAAGCGTTACCGACAACAATTTCCAGGCGGAGGTCATCGAGTCAGACGTCCCCGTGCTCGTCGACTTCTGGGCCCCTTGGTGCGGTCCCTGCCGCCGCGTATCGCCGGTCGTCGAGGAGATCGCCACCGAGCGCGGTGAGGCGCTGAAGGTGGTCAAGCTCAACATCGACGACAACCAGGAGACCGCCGTCAAGTTCAACGTCATGTCGATCCCGACGCTGATGCTGTTCAAGAACGGCGAGGTCAAGAAGACCGTCATCGGCGCCTACCCCAAGCGCAAGATCGAGGAGGAGCTCGAGCCCGCGCTCGCCTAGTCCGCGCGTCACGTCTTGAGCCCGCGCTCGCCTACGTGGCGAGCGCGACGCCGATCTTCAACGGCCGGTCGTCGATCATGACGGGCTCGGCGCCATCCAGCGACTCATAGCTGACTTGCGAGGCCAGGGTCTCACCGGCGACGTACGTTTCGTGTTCCCGGATCGCGCCCAGCAGGTCCAGATCGCCGTCGACGGTGAGGACGATGCGGTCTGAGACCTCGAGGCCCGCGGCCTGACGGGCGTTCTGCACGGCGCGGACGACGTCTCGCGCCCAGCC
>JBAPXO010000087.1:0-6590 GCA_049284255.1 Solirubrobacteraceae bacterium
GCTCATCGCGGGCACGGGTCAGCTCCTTCTCACGGGCCAGCAGCTGCTTACGGGCGGCGACCCATTCCTCGAAGCTGACAACCTCGGGCAGGCTCATAGCGGTTCCTCCTCTTAAAAAGGTGACGCCGGTTATGACCGGGCGGTCGAACCAGACTCATCGGCGGCGCCACGATGTTCGGCCTCAAAGAGGTCGACCAACCGGCTGCGGCTCTCCCACAGGGCGGGAAGCTGGCGCTGGGTGATGAGCTTGGCCAGGGCCTGCACGGGGACGCCCTGGATGCCGATGCTCTCCTCACCGATGGCCCGTGCGACGACCGTGTAGTGACGCACCCGCCACAGGCGCAGGCGCTCGTCCCAGTCGGTCAAAAGCTCGGCGAGCTCGTGCAGGCGCGGGAGCTCGGCGCGGCGGCGGTAGGCGTCCTCAAGCGTCGCCCCCTCGCGCACGAGCAGCCGCTCGAAGGCGGCCCCAAGCAAAGGGGTGACCCGGGCGATCTCCCGAAACCCCGGGGAATCAAACCCGCTGCCGTGACCCAGAGCGGTGCGGATCAGCTGGTAATCCCAGGCGTCGAGCTGATCGAGCATGTCGAGCTGCCCGGTCACGAACTCGACGCACGTCACCGCCCGGCGCATCAGCCGCGCGGCCTCGGCTAGCTCCCCGGCGTCGATCAGGACGGTGGCCTCGCTGACCTCGGCGACGGCGAGCTTCAGCCACAGCTCCGAGGACTGGTGGACGGTCTGAAACAGCAGCTCATCGCGGTGGACGCGATCCTCGGCGGGCGTCTGGAGCGCGAGCAGCTCCTCGGTGCGCAGGTAGCGCTCGTAGTCGCTGTCGCCCTTCCCCGGCAGGACCGGAGCGTTGTCATCAGCGCTCATCGAAACCGTCGCGTCTAGCCGACGACCGTCTCCTCGGCATCGATCGGCTCGAGCTGCGAGATCTCGGCCCGGCGGTCCTCCCAGTGGGGCGGGATGCACATGTGAGTGCCAAGCTCGTCCTCGCTCTCGTCGATCGTGAAGCCCTGCGGCGTTGAGTACGCGAGCTCGATCAGCGCGCCGCCCGGACTGCGCATGTAGACCGAGAAGAAGTAGCCACGATCCTTGACGTCGGAGACGTCGGTGAATCCCAGTCCGACGATGTAGTCCTTGACCGCCGCCTGGTTCTCCGCGGTCCCGGCGTCCAGCGCCTGATGGTGGATCGTGCCCTCGCCGAAGTGCCACGTGCCCTGGGGGAGGTCGGGCTCCTCGACGAGCTCGAGCATCCGCCCGTGGCCGGACTCGTCGCCGATCTGGAACTGGTGGTGGGGGCCGTCGGAGCTCAGATGCTTGGCGTTCAGCCCCTCGGTGAGGAAGTACGCCATGGGATCGGGCTCGCGCACCGACGTGGTCGTGCCAAAGGCGCCGCGGATCGCGTGGGCGGCATCGACGGGGCCGGCGCCATAGGGCTCACGGGAGTCGCTGACCGTCTCGCCGACCAGCGTGTAGTCGATCCCGCAGGGATGCTTGAAGTTCAGCCGCTCGGTCCCAAACAGCTCCACCCGTTGATGCTCAACGCCGAATTCGTTAAGGCGGTCTGACCAGAAGCCGATCGCGTCGGCGGGCACCGAGAGGTTGAGCGTCTTCATCTGGTTGGTGCCGCGCTTGCCCATCCAACCCGCCTGGCGGTAGGGGAAGGCGGTCAGCAGCGTGCTGATATCGCCGACCCGGTTGCCGTAGTACAGGTGGTAGATGGGGATCTCGCCGTCGAAGAGCACCGTCTTCTTGACGCTCTTGAGACCCAGGAGCCTGACGTGGAAGTCGTAGTCCTCCTGTGCTCCCCCGACGCAGAAGGTCAGGTGGTGGGTGCCGTGCACGAACCCGGGGTTCGGCATCTCTCGCTCTCCTCTCCGCGGTTACCGAGCCTGCGGTTCGATCGTACTCCCGGCGGAGCTCGAGAACAGGCCGCGCAGACCGGCCACCGCCCGGTCGCTGACCTCGTGCACGCGGTCCTCGTAGGCTTCGAGCGCCACGCGGGCGCCCGCGGTCGCAAACGCCCGAGCGGTGGCGAGCGCGTCCTGGATCGCGATCCACTCATCGTGGCGGCTGGAGCCGAAGTACATCGGGAGTTCGTCGACCCGCGCCGGGGTCACGTGCCCGCCCTCGGGGCCGAGCAGGCAGCCCGTGAGCACGGCGACGCCGGCCAGCCTGGGCGGACGGCGGGCCACCAGCTCGGCGACCATGCACGCTCCCTGCGAGAACCCCCCGAGGACGATCCGCTCGCCGGGTACGCCCGCGGCGCGGGCCACGCTCAGCCCGGCCTCAATCGCCTCAAGCGCCCAATCGACGTCGGGCTGGTTGTCCTCGACGGGGTCGAAGTACCGCCCCGGATACCAGGACCGCCCGGTGGCCACCGGGAGCACATAGCCGACACCGGGCAGCGCCATCCGCTCCACGACGTCGAGCATCACCTCGTGGTCCTGGTCGCGGCCGTGGACGAGCACCCCGATCATGCCGGCCTGCTCCAGGGCCACGCCCGCCAGGACGGGCTCGACGTTCAGGTGAGGATTGGCGGACGCGGCCACAAGCTCAGTACTCGGAAGCGAGCAGCCAGGACGCCACCTCGCCGCCGGGCCTGACCCAGGCCTGCCCGCGGGCCGAGAGCGACGCCAGCAGCTCGAGCACCCGGCGCGACCCGGCCAGCCAGTCGGGATCGAGCATCAAGAACGGGTGCATGACGACGGTTTGCACTCCAGCACCGTCAGCGAGCAGTCCGGTGAGGCGCTCGGCCGTGGCCTCTGGGTCAAGCCTTGACCCGCCGCGGCCCGACCGTAGCTCCCCGAAGCGCTCCATCAGGTGATAGGCGTCGACGAGCTCCCAGTCAAAGTCGACGAACGCCAACCCGGCATCGGCGTGGGGGGCGAGACCCGTCGGGGTGTCCGGCGAGCACCACTCATATCCGAGCTCCCGCAAGAGCTCGGCGGTCCGTGTCGTGAGCTCGCCCCCCGGCGGGCGAAAGCCCCGGGTCTCGATGCCGGTCGAGGCGAACGCCTCGGTGGCGCGCCGGAGCAGCGTCGACTCCCGCTGGGCGTCGAGCTCCCCCCATGGCTCGTGGCGCCAGCCGTGGACGCCGAGTTCGTGCCCGCGCGCGGCGATGCCGTCTAGCATCTCGGGGTACAGCTCGCAGTTGATCGCCTCGATAAAGAAGGTCGCGCGCAGCCCGAGGCGGTCGAGGTCCTCCAGCAGCCGGGGCAGCGCCTCGGTTACCGACTCGTGGGAGCCCAACGGCCGGTCCGAGGGCCACTCGCCCCGCTCGAGGGCGCTGGCCTCGCCGAGGTTGTCGAAGGTCAGGACGATCCCCCGGTCGCCCTCATCGAGCCCGAATCGCGCGCTGTGACTCAACTCCCCTGTCCCCTACCCGTCTCGTTGAACGTCTTGCAAAAAACGGCGGCTACTATGTACGAAGGTCGTCGTACCAGCGAAGGAAGGCCCGACGGATGAATACCGAGACTCCCAGCCAAGAGAACCGCCATCTGACCGCGACCCTGATCCTGGGCTGCCTGGCGCAGTTCATGGTGATCCTCGACGTCTCGGTCGTCAACGTCGCCCTGCCCGCGATTCGCGGTGGGCTTCACTTCACCGAGGTCGATCTGCAGTGGGTCGTCAACGCCTACACGGTCACCTTCGCCGGCTTCCTGCTCCTCGGTGGCCGGGCGGCTGACTTGCTGGGGCGCCGGCGGGTGTTCGTGAGCGGGCTGGTCCTGTTCGCGGTCGCGTCGCTGGCCGGGGGGCTCGCCGACAGCCAGTTCGTCCTGATCGCGGCTCGCGCGGTCCAGGGCCTCGGCGGCGCGGTCATCGCTCCCGCATCCCTTTCGATTCTCACCACCACGTTCTCCGAGGGCCCGGCGCGCAACCGCGCGGTCGGGATCTGGGGCGCCATGGGCGGTGCCGGGGGTGCGGCCGGCGTGCTCCTCGGCGGCGTGCTCACCGACCTGCTCGGCTGGCGCTGGATCCTTTTCATCAACGTGCCGATCGGCCTCGTCGCCGCCGCCTGCGCCCAGCAGCTACTGGTTGAAGGCCGCGACCGCAGCCGGGCGCGCAACTTCGACCTCGCGGGCGCGCTGTCGGCGACGATCGGGCTCTCGCTGGTCGTGCTCGGGATCGTCCGCACCGACCAGACCGGCTGGGGGTCGCCCCAGACGCTGGCCGTGATCGCGGCCGGAATCGCTCTGCTCGCCGTGTTCTTCCTGATCGAGGGGCGGTTCGCGAGCGCGCCGTTGATGCCGCTGCGGATCTTCCGCTCCCGGATGCTGAGCGCGGCCAACGTCGTCATCTTCACCGTGGGGGCCGCCTCGTTCGGGATGTGGTTCTTCGTCTCGCTGTACCTGCAGCAGGTGCTCGGGTACTCGCCGATCAAGGCCGGACTCGCCTTTTTGCCGATGACCCTGTGCATCGTGATCGGCTCGACGGGCGCCTCGCGCGTCGTCGGGCGTTTCGGAGCCAAGCCGCTGCTCGTCGCCGGCATGACTCTGCAGACGCTCGGACTTTTGTGGTTCACGCAGATCTCGGCCAACGGCACGTACGTGAGCGACATGCTCGGCGCTTCCCTGCTGACCGCCATCGGACTCGGGCTCTCGCTGGTCCCGGCGACGATCTCGGCCGTCTCGGGAGTCGCCCCCCAGGAGGCCGGCCTGGCCTCGGGGCTGGTCAACACCGCACGGCTGTTCGGCGGCGCCCTCGGCCTGGCAATCCTCGCGGCGATCGCGACCAGCCGCACGAGCTCTGACCTTCGTCACCTCCACAGCGCCCATGAGGCGCTGACCAACGGCTTCCAGCTCGCCTTTTTGGTGGCGGCGGCCTTTGCGCTCGTGGGCGTAGCGGTGGCGGCGTTCGGGCTGCCGCCGGTCCCGCGGCGCAGCGCCCAGCCGGTGCCGGCGGGCGCGCCCGAGCCCGAATCCACCTAGCGCGCCTGCGCACAAGGCCATCCATGGGCGACAATCGCCGGCGTGGCCCGCTGCTTCGTCACGCGTGAGATCCCCGGTCCAGCGCTTGACCGCCTCCGCGCCGGCGGCCACGAGGTCGACGTCTGGGACAAGCGCCTTCCGCCCGAGTACGACGAGCTGTGCCGGCGCACTGGCCCCGCCGAGGGTCTGCTCTCGCTGTTGACTGACCGCGTCGACGCCGAGCTGATCGAGGGCGCGCCCCAGCTGAGGGCGATCGCCAACTACGCCGTGGGCTACGACAACGTCGATGTCGAGGCCGCCGCCGCGAGGGGGATCGCGGTCGGCAACACCCCCGACGTGCTCACCGAGGCGACCGCGGATCTGGCGTTCGCGCTCCTGCTGGCCGCCGCCCGCAAGCTTCCCCAGGCGGTCGCCGAGGTGGCGGACCGCGACTGGCTGACCTGGGAGCCTGCCCGCCACCTTGGCCAAGAGGTTCACGGGGCGACGCTCGGGATCGTGGGCCTGGGGCGGATCGGCCGCGCGGTCGCCAAGCGCGCCGAGGGATTCTCGATGAACGTCATCGACACCGGCGCGACGGCCCTCGACGAGCTCCTCGAACGCTCTGACTTCGTCTCGCTGCACTGCCCGCTGACCCCGGACACCCGCCATCTGATCGACGCCCAGGCATTCGCCCGCATGCGGCCTACCGCCATCCTGATCAACACCGCACGCGGCCCGATCGTCGACCAGGCGGCCCTCGTGCAAGCCCTCCGCGACCAGACGATCGCCGGCGCCGCGCTCGATGTCACCGACCCTGAGCCCCCGCCCGGGGACGATCCTCTGCTCACCGCGCCCAACGTGATCGTCGTCCCCCACATCGGCTCGGCCACCCACACCGCCCGGGAAAAAATGTCGGACCTCGCCGTCGATAATCTCCTCGCCGCGCTGGCTGGCCACCCAATGCCCCACCCCGTCGAGCTCCCAACCAAGACCAACCCATGAACGTCGCCGTTGTCGACATCGGATCAAACTCCACCCGCCTGCTGATCGCCAACCGCCAGGGCGACCACATCGACGAACTCGTCCGGCACACCAACGTGACCCGGCTCGGGGCCGGCGTCGATTCCGACGGGCGACTGCGCGATGACGCCATGCAGCGCGTGTTCGACACCCTCGACGGCTACAAGAAAGAAATCGACGACCACGACTGCGAGGCCGCGGTCGCCGTCTTGACCAGCGCGGTCCGCGACTCGGCCAACGGTGAGGAGTTCGCCGATGAGGTAAAGACGCGCTACGGGCTTGAGCCCCACGTGCTCTCCGGCGACGACGAGGCCCAGCTCACCTTCCTGGGCGCGACCAGCGAGCGCGACGCCGATGACACCACGCCGACGCTCGTGCTCGACATCGGCGGCGGGTCCACCGAGCTCGTGATCGGAACCGGCCACGAGGTCGACTTCCACGTCTCGACCCAGGCTGGCGTGGTCCGCCAGACCGAGCGTCACCTTCACGACGATCCCCCGACCGAGTCCCAGCTCCAGGCACTCCGAGAGGACGTGCGGGCGATCCTGGCTGACGGCGTCCCGGCCCAGCGGCGCGAGGGCGTGCAACATGCCATCGGCGTGGCTGGGACCGCGACCTCGCTGGCGGCGATCGCCCAGCGCTTGGACCCCTATGACC
>JBAPXO010000088.1:0-4673 GCA_049284255.1 Solirubrobacteraceae bacterium
GCACCGAGCATCCGCTGCCGGTGATCGCCGGCGGTTATAACTCCAGCGCCCCGAACTCGTGTCTGGGGTCGGTGCCACCGCCGGTGGGCGGAGCGCCACTCCCCTCCACAGCGCCTGCTCAGGCTCCAGTGGCCGGTCCGCAGTTCAACTTGCTTCAGTCCGGCGAGTTCGTCGACATCAATAACAGTCAGGGCACGCTTTCCGGCCATCTGAAGTTGCATGCGGCCAAGTCGGCGGGCGGCGGCCACCTTCTTAGTGGGACCGTCGAGTGCGTAAAGGGAGGCACGCAACAACTCCAGGCGATCGTCGTGCCCGGCGCCACCCCGGTCCTGGCCGGCACGCTGGGCGCAGCCCACGTTGGCGCGACGCTCAAGCGCGATCCACCAACTCCCGGGAGCGCTAACCCGCGAGTGCCAGCCTCGATCAAGGGCACCTTTGCCCTGTCGCCTCGCTCCACTTGCTTCGGTGGCTCCTTCACCCTCAACGGCGGCGGATCCAGCTACGAGCTCGACGCCAAGTCACTGAAGCTCGGGCCCCTGACCTACTCGATCAAGACGGGCAACCTCTTTGGCGATGTGGCTTGCACCCACGGTGGCCGGGTCCGTCTCACCGCCACCGCCAACGACCTCCAGCTCCAAAACGTCAAGGTAATCCCGCTCGACGTGGCGACGCCGGTCAAGTCGGCGACGCCGGGGGTCAAGCCGGTGTTGACCACGCCATCGGGCCTGGGGCCTGCGGGTGAGCAGTTCACCGCGACAGAGCAACGCTCTGACTTCAACAAGCTCGTCGCCGCCTTCTTCCTCGCGGCGGCGATCGTGCTGATCGTGGCCCGGCTATTCGGCATCCTCGCGGTGAAGATCGGACAGGCCCGGGTCATGGGAGAGGTGATCGCCGGCCTCGTTCTCGGCCCGTCGGTGCTCGGGGCGATCTCAGCCAACCTGCAGGCGACGCTGTTCCCGACCGATGTGCTTCCGGCGCTCGGCGTGGCCGCGAACCTCGGCCTGATCTTCTACATGTTCCTCGTGGGCCTCGAGCTCGACCGCGATCAGCTTAAGGGCAGGGCAACCGTGGCGCTCACGATCTCCAACACCAGCGTCCTGGTCCCGATGCTGCTGGGGATCGCCGTGGCCCTTCCGCTCTTCAAGCTCGTGGGTCCCGACACGAAGTTCGTCTCGTTCGCCCTCTTCATGGGCGTCTCGATGTCGATCACCGCGTTCCCGGTGCTCGCTCGCATCCTCGCTGAGCGGCGGATGCTCAAGCGGCCGGTGGGCTCGCTGGCAGTCGCGTGTGCGGCGATCGACGACGTTACCGCTTGGATCCTGGTCGCGCTGGCGGTGACGGTCGCGGCATCGGGCACCTTCGGCGACGTCGTCAAGACTTTCGCCGAGGCCGTGGCGTTCACCCTGGTCATGGTGTTCATCGTCCGTCGAATTCTGGCTCGCATGGCGACGGCCTTCGACGAGGTCGGCCGGATTCCGGCCGGTTGGTTTGCCGCGATCATCGTCGGCGTCCTGCTCTCGGCATGGATAACCGAGGAGATCAACATCGCGTTCATCTTCGGCGGGTTCATCATGGGCGCGATCATGCCTCGCCACGCGCGCCTGACCGAGGAGGTCACGCGCCGGATCGAGGATCTCGTCGTGACCCTGCTGCTGCCGCTGTTCTTCGTCTACACCGGACTGAAGACGAACGTGGGGTTGCTCGACCGGCCTGAGCTGTGGCTGATCACGATCGTCCTGATCGCGATCGCGATCGTCGGCAAACTGGCCGGCGCCACGGTGGCGGCCCGCGTCGCCGGCATGGACTGGCGGTCCTCGGCGGTGATCGGATCGCTCATGAACACCCGCGGGCTGACCGAGCTGATCGTGTTGAACCTGGCCCTGAGTGTGGGCGCGATCTCCAACGCCCTGTTCGCCGCGCTCGTGATCATGGCCATCGTCACCACGCTGATGGCGGCACCGCTCCTGAAGCTCCTGGATCCGCACAACAAATACGGCTCCAACGTCGAGGACGAGCTCGAGCGGGCGACAGGTTTGGCTAGGCGCGAGCATCCGGAGCTGGCTTCCGAGCGTTCGATCATGGTCGCTGCTCAGACCGATGCCGCCCTGGGACAGCTGATCGCCCTCGCCGAGCCCCTGGCTCGCTCAGAGCCTCGCCACGAGCTGCTCATCGCCCGGCCGGTTGCCCCAACACGAGGCGCGGGCGCAGGCGTTCGGGCCGGGCTTCAGACCGAGAATCTCCAGCTCGAACGCGCACAGCACACGATCAACGACACCCGAGCGCGGTTGGCAGGTGACGGGGTGCCCGCCCGAGGCGTGGCCTTCACCTCCGTGAACCTGGGCAGCGATCTCTTGGAGATCGTCGAACACGAGCCCGTCGACCTGGCGATGATTGAGGGACGACGGCGCCTGATCGGCGAAGGGGTGCCCCTGGGGGAGGTCGGCCAGCTGCTCGAGAAGGCTGCCTGTGATGTCGCCGTTTTGATCGCGCGTGAAGACGCTCCGATCGACCTCGGACCGAAGTCAAGCGTCCTGGTGCCATTCGGCGGCGCCGAGCATGACTGGGCGGCACTGGAGCTCGGCTCGTGGCTCGCGGCGAGCACCGGCGCGACGCTGACGATGATGGGGGCGGCCGGGCAGACCGACGAGAAGTCGGTCACCCGGATGCTGGGCGATGCCGGACTGCTCGTGCAGCAGGCGACGGGCATCGCCACTCAGCCGCTGGTCGTCTCCGGGGGCCGCGAGGGCATCGTCTCGGCAGCATCCGGCGCCGGCCTGCTCGTCATCGGGTTGTCGGATCGCTGGCGACGCGAAGGGCTGGGTCCGACGCGGTCAGAGATCGCGAAGGCGGCGCCCTCTCCGGTGCTGTTCGTCCGCCGCGGCTCGCGCCCGGGATTGTTCTCGCCCCGGGACAGCGCCACCCAGTTCAAGTGGTCGATGGCCGGAGGTCTCTCGGGCATGCTCGGCGGCTCGGTGGTCGGCAGGCCGGAGTCCTCGCCGACCCGCGCAGCGCCCGAGGAGGGTCCGCCCGTCTCGGCAGCGTGAGCAGAGGTCCAGGGACCCGCCCTGTCCGACGGGCGCGACCGGGCTTGATCTGCCGGTAGGACGGCACTCACACGTGTCGTCTCGCCGGCGGCCGAGGTCACATCAAGCTGTCCGTCCACGAGGAGAGCACGCTCGCGCATACCGATCAGACCGAAACCTTCATAGACCCGGCCGGTCTCGAAACCGCGGCCGTCGTCCTCCACGGCCAGTTCGACACGGTCAGAGAACTGCCGGACGCTCAGGGTCACGCGCCTCGCCTCGGCGTGTTTGACGATATTGCTCAGAGCTTCCTGGGCGATTCTGTAGATGACGCTCTCGATTTCGGGGGACAGGCGCGCCTTGGAGTCGAGGTCGAGCTCGAGCTCGGCGCTGAACCCGCCCCGCGCGGCCTGGCGCTGGGTCAGCGACTCGATCGCCGGCCCCAATCCAAGATCGTCGAGCGCCGCCGGGCGCAGCTCCGCGATCAGTTCACGGAGCTTGCGCACCTCCTCATCCAGGTGCTCCTCCGCTGTCTCTCCCGCACCACGCAGCGCCTCCAATTGACCTTGAGCCAGGCCGGCTGCCAGGACCATCCGCACGCCGGTCAATCCCTGCAAGGTCTCATCGTGGAGCTCCCGCGCCCAACGAGCTCGCGCCTCCTCGGCCGCCTCGAGACTTGTTCGAAGGCGGGCAGCGGCGACGGAGCGCGCGGTGGCGACCGCGGTGGCGGCGCTGGCCGCGATGGACATCAACAGCTGCTCGCTTTCCGCTGTGAACCGGTCCCCGCCCTTGGTCTCTAGAACGCACAGAACCCCCAGCCTCTCGCCGCGGAATACAAGCGGTACGAGAATCGCAGCGCCATGTTCGGAGGCCGCAGGCTGGAGCTCGTGCAACCCGTCGTCTGGGCTCAGCCGCCGGGGTCGACCGTTGATCAACACCTCGCCGACCGGCGAGCCCTCTACCGCGAGCCGCCGGTGGAGCCCGGCCGGCAGCCGCGTCTCGTCCTGGGCGACCAGCTCGTTCGCTTCCGGCAGATACGCCACGAGCTCTCCCCCGGCGAGAATCTCTCGGCCTCGCTCAAGAATCAGGCTGAGTACGCGGTCCACGTCGATCTCACCACCGACCGCGCGGGCGATCGCGGCGAACGCCTCGAGTCGGTCCACCGTACGTCCGAGATGATCATTGCTTCGCTCCAGCTCGTCCGCGTACATCGCCAGGCGCTGCTGTGCCAGCTGACGAGCCGCGATATCGGCACGCAGCCGTTGCGAGAACCAGCCGACCACTCCTCCGGTGATGAAGAACGCCGCGCCGCGTGAGCTGTACCCGAGAGCGCTCACGTGGACGGTGTCGAGAGCGCTCCAAGCGAGCACCAGGCCGAGGGAGACCGTGGCGGCGAGCAAGCCCGCCCAGGTGCCGAACTCAACCGCCAGGAGCGCGATCGGCACCACATAGAAGTTCGCCAGCAGCGCATTCGGGTCCGAGACCACCAAGCGGGCGACGAAGGTCAACGCGAACAGGGCCGCCGCCACGCACAGCAGGACCGCTTGACGACGACGAGACCGCATCGGGACCGACATCGTCAGCTGCTCCAGCACGCGCCGTTCCGCGGCCTCAAACTGGAGGCGCCCTCGAGGGCTGGTCGTCCTCATC